>CAYSYY010000105.1:0-9883 GCA_964435265.1 uncultured Gemmatimonadota bacterium | reverse complement strand
TGGGTGGTCTCGGATCGACGCCGGCGTCTGGAGATGACGGCCGTTTTCGCTCCGGGAGGACTGCTGCGCGGCCCCGATCGTGAGCGGATGCACAGGCGGGTCGATGAGACCCTGAACGGAGAGATCGAAGTACGCCTCTCCGAATATGGCGGGAGGTCCCGGACCGTGACGACCCTCTATCCCGAGCGACTTCCGGCGAATCTGTTCCTTCCATGTCGTACCCGTCACCGGCTGGTGCTGTAACCGCCGGTTCCGCCGGCGCGCTGCTCCGTATCGACGGTCACCACCGCGAGCGCGGCCACCTCGATCTCCTTCACCTCTCCTCCCGGCCCGGTCAGACGCGCCCGGAGCGGAGCGGCGGTGGGATTGTAGAGGCGCAGCCGGAGACGGTCGACGCCCCGCTCGGGGGGCAGGATCGTGGCCACGATATCGGCCGGCTCGATCCGTAATCCGATCCCCGGCCGGGCGGCGCCCGGATCGGTGTTCACCACGACGAACGGCTGGCTCCTGTCGAGCCCGAACCGGGTGGTCTCGGCCGGATCGAAGGAGCCGTGCGGCCGCACGGCATAGCAGAGCGTGACCGGGCCATCCTGGTACGCCCGGTAATTGGTCTCCCAGTAGTTGTTCATGACGTAGGAGTAGAGGGTGGAAGACGGCTCAGAGGATTCGAGCCAGCCGACCGCGATGGCGTCGGTGGTGATCGCGCCGATCTCGAGCAGGGGCGCGTCCATCGGAACCAGGGTGACCCCGGTGCGTTCGTTGGAGACATCGACCCAGTGCTGCACGCTGTAGTAATTGTGGTTGGCGCCGGGGAGCTGGTCGGTGCCGGGCCGGTAGTGACCCCAGCCGAGGTCGATACGGACCTCCCCGGAGGGAATCCGGAAGGGGAAGGCCAGACACACGCCCTCGGGATCGAGCACCCGTTCCTTGTCGAGGGTGTCGACGATCTCCACCCAGTCGGCGTCGTGGGCCAGGCGCACTTCGCGGCGCAGGCGGCGGCACCCCGGGGCCGGGGAGGTGACGACGAGGGAGGCGAGCAGCGGTCCCTCTTCCCCCACCGTTACGGTGACCGCTCCAGCCGGCTGCGGCGAAGCGGGATCGCGTCCGGCCACATAGTAATAGGCGTTCAGACCGGGCAGCCGGGAGTTATCCACGTACTCCTCTGACTCCCCGGTGCGCCGCAGGCTCCGCACCGCCCCCGAGACCGGATCGACCTCGACCCGCACCCGTCCGTTCTCCAGGACCGTTCCGGCGAGCCGGACCGTACCCCCCCGGGCCGGATTGCCGTCTCCGATGAGGAGCCGGCGCGAACCGAAGGCGGGCACGTCGGCGAGGTAGACGGCCAGCGAGCCGTCGGCGAGTGTCTGTGAGGGCAGCGCGCTACCCGCCTCATCGGTGACCCGGTTCCCGCTCCGCCTGATCTCCTGATCCAGGATCACGAGCCCGGAACGCGGCCAGGAGGAGGTGTTGATTATGTCCACCGCGGCGGCCGGGGTCGAGCGCGGCCGGGCGCCGGCGGCGGTGACGATGCGGTCCACGAGGGCACAGGAGAGCGAGTCGGCCCGGAGCGCAAAGGACTGCTTGGTTTCCCACTGCTGCAGCGTGAAGAGTGCCTCGGGCTCGCTGATCGAGTTCCATGAGCCCCAGGTGTGCTCCGAGTACAGGAGCACATGCCGCCACGCCTCCCCGAACGCCGCCCTCAGATCCAGTCCCGGGGCCAGTATCGCCGCCAGAGCGCCGGCCTGAGTGAGCCGCTCGGCACTGCGCCGGTTCAGGGCCGTTTCCCGCGCGCTCGAGCCGGCGCCGTCCTCCCAGTAGCCGGTGATGTCGCCGCGCAGGACGGGCAGTTCATCGCCGTAGCGCCGCTCGAACTCGCGCAGCATGCCGGCGGTGGTGGCGATGACGATCCGCGGGGTGATGAAGCGCTCGTTCCAGGCGCGCACGGTGTCGGCCAGGTGAGCGTCGGGGGGGCCGTTGTCGGAACCGATGTTGTAGCGGAAGGCGGCCAGCTCGAACGGCCACTGTGCCGCCGCGAGCTCGCGGACGTATTCCAGCACCGCCGCCGGTCGCAGCCGCTGGGTGATGGCGGTGGCCCCCAGGCCGGTGTGAAACCACGAGTACCCCCGGCCGGCCACCCAGACGAGCACCCGATCCTCCCCCGACGGCGACTCCCACCAGAAGGGCTTATCCCCCAGATCGCGCAGGATCGAACCGATCCGGTGTCCGGTGTTGGGCCCGATCGAGAAGTAGCGTACGCCGTTCGCAGCCATGGCCGGTACGAGCGCCCAGCTCCAGCCGGGGATGTCGGTGATCATGGCGCCGTCGACCGTGACCCCGAATTCCTCCCCCAGGGCGCGGGCGGTGGCGAACAGCTGCATCAGCTCCTCGGGCCGGCAGAGCCCGGTGAGGACGTTGGCGTAGAGGGCGTCGAGGCCGATCCAGCCCCGCCGGACGGCTTCGGAGAGCCGCTCCCGCTGCTCCGGCGTGGCCGTGCGCAGGTATTCGTCCACCGCCCAGAGCACCTCGGTGTTCCAGATGAAGCGGGAGCCGGGCGGGTGATCCCGGCTGGCCTCGGCATAGGCGATGGCGTTCTCGAGATGTCCGGCCTGCAGCCGGGCCACCTCCTCCTGCACGTGGGTGTAGCCGATGTCCACGTGGGAGTGGTGCAGCAGGTAGAGGGTGCGGGGCGCGACCGGGGACAGGGTGACGGTGCGGGCCAGCGGTTCTGTGCCGGGGATCCGCACCTCCACCCGCGCGCCGGTGGGTTCGTGGACCTCCGGCAGGGAGGTGTCGAGGGCGTTGTACCCGAGGGCGAGATCCAGGCGGCCGATGACCTCGCCGTCGAAGAGCACGTCGGCTGCGGCCGGCGGGCCGAGGTGTTCGACATCGACCCGGATGAGCTGGCGCGGCCCGCCGGGATCATGCACCAGGGCCGGTTCGGCGACGAGCTGCACGCTCTCGGCCACCGGATGCTCGAAGGTCATGTACCAGTCGTTGCTCCCGGCCCGTTCGCCCGCGACATCGATCCGCAGCGGCCGCCCCGGGGTGAGCAGGGACCGGGGGACGGCCAGGTAGAGATAGCCCATCAGGTCGTCGTAGCGGTCGACGAGCACCGAACGGAAACCGAGCCGGCAGCCGTCGGCGCCCGCGATCTCCCACCGCTCGCCGGTGCCGTCGGGGATGGTGGAGACGGTAAAGGCGGGGCGGCCGTCGATCGAGAAGAAGAAATCGTGGTTCGGGGTGCCGCGGTTGAAACCGCCCAGCCAGACGAAGATCGCTTCCGGCGCGTCGAAGTCGGCCGGCACCAGGGCGGTCTCCCAGGCGATCGGCATCGGCAGCTCGGTGGCCCGGGTCAGCAGCGAGGTGCGCACCTCGGGGTGGGGGGAGTGGTACCCGAAACCGCCGCCGAGGAGGGTGCGTTCGTACCCGCTGAGGTAGGCCGACGGTTCCCGCTCCCAGAGCGGGATCTCCTGATCCGGCCATCCGGTCAGGGCGCCGGTGGTCGCGGATCCTTCGTGGGCACCGGGCCGGCCGGCGGCAGCGGGCAGTCCGGAGGCAGCGAACCGGCTGGAGGCGGCGGGCAGTCCGGAGGCAGCGAACCGGCTGGAGGCGGCGGGCAGGCCGGCGGAGTATGGCAGACCCGGGGGATCGGGAGCGCCGGCCGCGGCGAAAAGGGCGGCCAGGACGAAGCCGGCGCAGACCCGGTTCATCCCCGCTTATCCCAGCAGTAGGTGCAAACCTTCTCCCGCTCCAGACCGATCGCCGCGATGAGGTCCTCCAGACGCTGGTAGCGCAGGGTGGTCAGGCCGAGCCGCTGCCGCACGTGCTCCACCATTGCGGCGTACTCCGGGGAATCGGGATCGGAGAAGGCGGGGGGGACCTCGTCGGGATTCCCGGTGAGCTCGGCGATGGCGCACCGCCCCGCCAGATCGAGTTCGGAGCGGGAGCGGGAGAAATTGAGGAAGGGGCAGCCGTGCACCAGCGGCGGGCAGGCCGGACGCATGTGCACCTCCTCGGCCCCGGCTTCAAAGAGGCGGGCGATGGTCTCTTTGAGCTGGGTGCCCCGTACGATCGAATCCTCGCAGAAGAGCAGCTTCTTGCCGCGGATCAGTTCGGGGATCGGGATGAGCTTCATGACCGCGACCAGGTCGCGGACCGCCTGATCCTGGGGCATGAAACTCCGGGGCCAGGTGGGGGTGTATTTCACGAACGGCCGCCCGAAGGGGATCCCCCGGGCGTTGGCGTACCCGATGGCGTGGGCGCTCCCCGAGTCGGGGATGCCGGCCACGGTGTGGGGTTGAACCGCGGGATCCTCCCGCTCGGCCAGCTTGGCTCCGCAGCGGTAGCGCACATCTTCGACGTTGATGCCTTCGTAGTGGGAAGCGGGGAAGCCGTAGTAGACCCAGAGGAAGGCGCAGATCTTCATCTCCCCGGACGGAGGTTTCATCTGCTCGATCCCCGCCGGCGTCATGCGGATGATCTCGCCCGGGCCCGGGAAGGAGTGGATCTCGTACCCGAGGTTGGGCAGGGCGCACGACTCCATGGTCGCCGCCCAGGCGCCCTCACGCCGGCCGATCACGACCGGAGTGCGGCCCCGGCGGTCGCGCGCGACGTACACCCCCTCATCGGTCAGGAGCAGCAGCGTGCACGAACCCTCGATCGCCTCCTGGGCCCGGGTGATCCCCTCGGTGAAGGAGGTCCCCCGGTCGATGAGCATGGCCGTGACTTCGGTCGGGTTGGTGGTCTCGCCGCTCATCTCGATCAGGTGGGCCTGGCGTTCGGAGAAGGCCGCGGCGACCAGATCCTCCAGATTCTGGATCACCCCGACCGTGGCGATGGCGTAGGTGCCGAGGTGGGAGCGGACGATCAGCGGCTGGTCGTCGAAGTCGCTTATGACCCCGATCCCCCTGGTTCCCTTCAGGTGCAGGAGATCGTCCTCGAATTTGGAGCGGAACTGGGCGTTGGTGATGTCGTGGATGAAGCGGACGATACCGCCCGAGTTCTTCACCGCCAGGCCGCCCCGCATCGTTCCCAGGTGGGAGTGGTAGTCGGTGCCGAAGAAGAGATCGCGCACACAGTCGGAGTCCGACGTCACGCCGAAGAAACCACCCATCAGTCGTGCCTCCTACTCGGGTACCTGCAATGTGTAGAGGATGATACCGCGCTCCGACAACCCGGAAGCCATCCGGAGCCGGAGCCCGTCTCGTGCGTTGACACCCGGCGGGTGGAGCCGTAGCGTGGGGGCGGATCATGGTCAAGGCGGAGCCGATGATGCAGAGAACGACGAACCGGGCCGGCGGAGCAGCGCTCCGCGCCCTCCTCGCGGCCTTCCTGCTCCTGGGTGCCGGGTGCAGCGCTCTCCACCTCGGTCGCGATCCGCTCTCCGGACAGCGTCAGCGGCGGTGGGTCGAGTCGACCCTGGCCGGCATGAGCCTGCGCCAGCAGGCGGCCGGCCTGGTGGTCATCGAAGTGGTGGCCGGTTTCTCGAACGCCGAGGATCCCGCCAGGCGCGAGATCGAGGCCCTGGTGGCCGACCTGGAGGTCGGCGGTATCGCCATGTGGCACGGCGATCCCTGGGACGAGGCCATCACCATAGCGCGGCTGCAGGCGATCGCTCCCCGGCCGCTGCTGGTGGCCGCCGACAACGAATGGGGACTCTCCCAGCGGGTCACCGACGCGAGTACCTTCCCCAAGGCGATGGCGCTGGGCGCGACCGGCGACACCCTCCTGGCTCATGCCGCCGGGTACGTGACCGGCCGGGAGACCCGGGCGCTCGGCATCCACATGGGCTACGCCCCGGTGGCCGACGTCAATTCCAACCCCCTCAATCCCATCATCAGCATCCGCTCCTTCGGCGAGGATCCCGAGCTGGTGGCGCGGCTGGCCGTGGCCTGGGCCCGCGGGGCCCGCCAGGCCGGTGTGCTCACCACTGCCAAGCACTTCCCCGGACACGGCGACGTGAGCGTGGACAGCCATATCGAGCTCCCGGTGGTGGACGCGGACCGGGAGCGCCTCGACCGGGTCGAACTCCTCCCCTTCCGGGCCCTGATCTCCGACGGCGTTGACGCGGTTATGACCGCCCATCTCTGGATCACCGCGCTCGATCCCGACGAGACCGTCCCGGCCTCGATCTCGCCCAACGTGACCGCCCGGCTGCTGCGCGACGAACTCGGTTTCGAGGGACTCATCGTCACCGATGCCCTGCGCATGGGCGCCGTCGTGCGCCACTACGGCGTGGAGGAAGCGGCAGTCCGCACCATCGCGGCCGGAGCCGATCTGCTGCTGCTCCCCGCCGACGCCCGCCGCAGCGTGGAAGGGATCGTGGCGGCGGTGGAGGCGGGCCGGCTCGATCCGGCCCTCGTCACCCGGGCCGCCCGCCGCCTGCTCGAGGTCAAGGCCCGGCTCGGTCTGCACGTGCGTCGGCAGGTGCCGCTGAGCGGCGTCGACCGGGCGGTGGGGGATCCGGCCGCGGCCGATCTGGCCCGGACCATCGCCGAGCGGGCGGTGACGGTGGTCCGGAACGAAGATGGCCTGCTCCCCCTCGGCCGGGGGAGCGGATCCACCGCGCCGCAACGGGGGGAGTGGACAGCGCTGGCGGCCCCGCGCGCCGCGGGACCGTTCACCCGGCGCCACACCGAGCTCGATTCCGGACGGGTGCTCCTGCTCGGGCTCTCGAGCGATCCCGGCTCCGGGCCGGTGGGGCGCGAGTTCTTCCGCCCCCTTGAGGAGATCTATCCCGCCGCCCGCCACCTCTGGCTCTACCCCGAGTCGACCCCCGATGAGATCGACGCGGTCCTGAGCGGGATCGAATCCGCCTCGCTGGTCGTCGCGGCGGTCATGAGCCGGGTGCGGGATCAGAAGGGGCATGCCGCCGTCACTCAAGAGCACGCCCGGCTGCTGAACTACGCCTCGGCCCGCGGCGTGCCGGTGGTGGTGGCGGCCTTCGGTCCTCCGTATTTCCTGATGCAGTTCCCGGGAGTCACCGCCTATCTGGCGGCCTACGACTACGACTCGGTCGCCCAGCGGGCGGCCGGTGAAGTGGTGCTCGGGGCGGTGGGTGCCCGGGGGAGGCTGCCGGTCTCGCTCCCCGGTCTTTACGAACTCGGGTGGGGGCTCACCGTCGGCCCGGCGGAGGGCCGGTGATCGCGGCCGCGACCACGTTGCTGACCCGTGCCCGCAGCCCCACCACGCTCCCCGCATCGTCGGGGTGCACCCGGTTGGTGAGCAGGATCACGAGCAGGTCCTCGTCGGGATCGATCCAGACGCTGGTGCCGGTGTAGCCGGAGTGCCCGAAGGAGTCGGGACCCAGCAGGTCGCCGCGGATGCTGGCGTACGGGCTCGAGACGTCGAAACCGTAGGCTCGGCCGAAGAGGCTCTCCTGCGACATCGCCCGGACCGTGAGCGGTGAGAAGATCCGGACACCGTCGTACTCCCCCCCGTTCAGCAGCATCCGGCAGTAGCGGGCGATATCCGCAGCGGTCGAGAAGAGCCCGGCGCTGCCCCCTTCGCCCCCCACCAGGCGCGCCATCGGATCATGCACCTCGCCACGCAATACGCCCTCGGCGACCCGCTCGGTCGGCGCCGTGCGCGCCACCCGGCCGGGATCGGGATGGAAACCGGTATCGGTCATCGCGAGGGGTGCATAGATCTCCGCCCGCGTGAACTCATCCAGGGTGCGGCCCGAGACCCGGCGGATCAGATGAGCCAGGGTGAAGTAATTGATATCGCTGTAGACGAAACGTTCCCCCGGTTCGACTCCCGGATCGTGTTCGCAGACCCACCACCAGACCGCCTCGGGGCAGTAGGCGCCGTAATCGTCCCGGATCGTTCCGACCGGCACCCCCGGCGGCAGTCCCGAGGTGTGGGTCAGCAGCTGGGCGATACGGATACCTCCCTTGCCTCCCCCGGCGAACTCGGGCAGGTAATCGCTCACCCGGTCCTGCAGGCGTATCTTTCCAAGTTCGACCAGCCGCATGACGCCGGCTGCGGTGGCCAGCGGTTTGGTCAGCGAGGCCAGATCGAAGATGGTATCGAAGGTCATCGCTTCGGGAACGGGATCGAGCGCCCGCATACCCCATGTTCCGGTGTAGACGATCCTGTCGGCACGGGCGACCAGCAGGACCGCACCGGGGATGACGCCGCGGTCGATCTCGGCTCGGATCACGGCGTCGAGGGCCTCGAGCCGTCCAGTGTCCATGCCGACTGTTTCGGCCCGGCCCGGGTGCAGGCTCCGGTATCCCGATCCGGCCGCGCAGCCGCTCGCGATGAGCAGGAACAGGAGCGCGGCGGTCGGAGCGGCCCGGCGGGGCCTGATCGGATGGCGGCGAGAGTTCGGGATGGTCCTCGTTCTCCTTGCCCTGCGGTTTGCCCGGAGGTGACATCGCGTCTGAACGGGCTCCGTTCTCCGGAACCTCTCACAGATATACACCACCGTTCCGCGGGAGGGAAAGTGTCCCGGGCTCTCGGCCTTTCCCTGGACTCCTCCGGTAGGCTATACCTGAAGGGTCTGTTGCAGGAAACCACCGGCTGCCAGGAGGAACCGTGTGGCGGGAAGAGAGAAGAGCGGTAAGGCCGGTCCGGGAGCTCTGGCGGTCCTGCTCCTGTTCGGTACCGCCGCCTGTGCCGGGGAGCGGGTCGTGTTGACCGGCGCCGACGTCCTCATCGCCGAGGGGTGGGAAGCCGCCACCGGTCTGGCTCCGGTTCCCATCGGGGTGGTGACCAACCACACCGGGCGGCTCGCCGACGGCACCCATCTCGTCGATGCCCTGCTCGAGCGGGGGATCGAGGTTCGGGCCATCTTCAGCCCCGAGCACGGTTTCGAGGGGGCGGCTCCGGAGGGGGCGCGCGTCTATTCGGGCGGCGAGTCGTACCGGGGGGTGCCGATCCACTCCCTCTACGGGGTGACGACCCGCCCCGACTCCAGCCTGCTCGCCGATCTCGGAGCGCTGCTCTTCGACATCCAGGACGTAGGCGCGCGCTTCTACACCTACACCAGCACCATGGCCCGCACCATGGAAGCAGCGGCCGCGGCCCACCTCCCCTATGTCGTGCTCGACCGCCCCAACCCGATCGGCGGCCTCGCAGCCGACGGACCGGTGCTCGAACCCGACTACGCCTCCTTCGTCGGTCTCTTCCCCGTTCCGATCCGCCACGGCCTGACAGTCGGCGAGTACGCCGCCTGGATGGCCGGCGAAGGTCACCTGGCGAAGGGGGCGGACCTCGATCTGCGGGTGGTGGCCATGCGGGGGTGGGAGCGCCGGATGCTATTCGCGGCCACCGGCGTGCCCTGGGTGCAGCCCTCACCCAACCTGCCGACCCCGGCCACCGCCCTGGTCTACCCCGGGATCTGCCTGATCGAAGGCACCAACCTGTCCGAGGGACGTGGGACCGAACGCCCCTTCGAACTCGTCGGGGCGCCGTGGGCCGACGCCGAGCGGGTGGCCGACCGGCTGAACGCTCTGGAGCTGCCGGGGGTGGTGTTCCACCCGGTCGACTTCACCCCCGACCGGCCGGAGGGTGCGGTGGAGGTGAAGTGGCAGGGAGAGGCATGCCGGGGAGTGGAGATCGAGGTCACCGATCCGCAGAGTCTGCGCTGCGTCGTGACGGGGGCGGCGGTGGTGAGCGCCTTCCGGTTCGAGCATCCCGATCTCTTCCGCTGGCGGGCCGCCCACTTCGATCGCCTGGCCGGTAACGGGTGGCTGCGCGAGGGTATCGAGGCCGGTCTCTCCCCTCTGGTGCTGGAGGAGCGCTGGCTCGACGGCGTCCGGCAGTGGCGGGACGAGTCGGCCCGGTACTGGCTCTACCCATGAGAGACTTCGCCGTGGCCTCCTGCAGGTACCGGAGGGCCCGGGACGTCGGTGCGGAGCCCCCCGCGGTGCCCCCC
>CAYSYY010000104.1:0-9920 GCA_964435265.1 uncultured Gemmatimonadota bacterium | reverse complement strand
CATGGGCCCGTTCCGCGCCATCCGCTGGACCACCCTCGCCGGGCTCGGCCTCGAACGCCTGCTCCACCGCCGCCAGGGCTCTGGTGTCGCTGATCTCGGCGAGACCTTCATCGACGGGGAAATGCAGCACCGGTGGTTCGATCCGGGGCCAGTCGAATTTGGGGAAGTACTGGTACTTGCGCGGGTCGGCGGTGTTGGTGAGGCTCATAGTGTAGCCGGTGCGCCCGTGGAAGGCATGCCGGAAGTGGATGACCTTCCCCCCCTTCGGATTCTTCTCGTCGCCGGCGGTGCCGGCCGCGAGATTCTTGCGCACCTTCCAGTCGAAAGCCACCTTCAGGGCGTTCTCGACGGCCAGCGCGCCGCCGGAGACGAAGAAGAGATGCGGCAGGTAGTCGGGGATGCAGACCCGCGACATGGTGTCCACCAGTTCCGCTATCTCGACCGTGTAGAGATCGGAGTTGCTGGGTTTGTTCACCGCCACCCGGCCGATCTTCTCGACGAACTCCGGGTTCGCCAGATCGGGGTGGTTGGTTCCCAGGGGCGAGGAAGCGAAGTAGGTGAAGAAATCCAGGTAATCCTTCCCCTCCTTCGCATCGTGGATCACAAAGGGGGTGCTCCGTTCCAGGTCGAGCACCAGGGGGAATCCGTCCACCAGCATGTGCCTGCCGAGGATGCCGTGTACTTCTGCCGGGGAAACTCTGGACATGTTTCTGCTCCTGGTTGAGAGCCGACACCGGGTCTCTCGAGCGGGGGGCACCTCCGGGGTCATACACTCCGCCTTCAAGGTATGTTCCGGCGCCCGGTTCGGCCAGCGCTCTCGGGGCCGGCCGGGTACTTTTCGCTCCCCGGGCCGCACCGGCGTTTTTCATTGGGCGCGGCGGGCGGAGCGTGGGAAACTCTCTTTTCCTCAACTATCACGACCGGAGCTCGTTGGAGAGTAATGAAGACGCAGCGCAACCATTCGCACGACACGAGTGAGACGATGGGCGTAGCCGTAGAAGCGCTGAGCATACAGGAGATGGAGGGCGGTTCCCCCGAAGAGGCCCGGATGATCGAGGCCTGTCGGGAGGGCGACGCCGCGGCCTTCAACCTGCTCGTCTGGAGGTGGGAGAAGCCCCTCTACAACTTCATCTACAAGTACGTGGGGGACGCGATCCTGGCCGAGGACCTGGTCCAGGACACCTTCATGCGGGTGCTGAAATCGATCCCGCGCTACTCCCACCAGGGCAGTTTCAGCACCTGGCTCTACCGGATCGCGATCAACCTCTGCAAGGACCACCTGAAGCGCAAGCGCGTGGCGACGGTGTCCCTGCAGGATTACTACACGACCGCGTCGGGTGAGAGGGTCTACGTCTACGAGCGGGTCGCCGACGAAGGGGCCCGGACCGATGAGGACCTGCGGGCGCAGGAGCGTGAAGAGATCGTCCGCCGCCTGCTCTCCGGCCTGCCCGAAGAGCAGCGGATGGTGATCCTGCTCAAGGAATACCAGGAGCTCACCTTCCGCGAGATCGCCGAGGTCCTCGACGTCCCCGAGGGGACGGTCAAATCCCGCCTCTACCACGCCCTGCGGGCGATGCGGGAGAGCCTGGAACGTACCGGCATCGCCGGTGCGGCAGGCAGGAGAGGATTGTCATGAGCACCATGTGTGAACACCGTGACGAGATGCTGGTCGCCCTCCTCTACGACGAGGGAGACCCCGCGGAGCTGGCCGCGGCGCGGGCCCACCTGGCCGAATGCGCCGACTGCCGCCGGGAGTACGAGGAACTCGCGGGAGTGAGCGAACTGCTCGGCGCCTGGCCGAACGTGACCAACGCCCCGCGGATCGTCTACGTCGCCGACTCCATCGGTTTCATGACGCGGATCCGGCGCTGGGTCGACGAGCTCGGCTCGCTCGGCCTGGGATCGCTGGTGCGCCCGGCGGCCGCGCTGGCCGCGACCGCAATGGTGATCGTGATCGCGGTTTCGGTGATCCGCTTCCAGGTGGGACCCGACGGCGTGGTGCAGGTCGCCTTCGGTCCCCGCACGGTCGAGCCCGCCGCTCAGATGGCGGCCGGCGACACCGGTGCCGAAGCCGTTCCGGTCACGCGCGAGGAGATCGCGCAGGCGATGCAGGAGATGGCCGGCTACCTCAATGAACTGGTGCAGAACACGCGGGCCCAGGACCGGCAGATCGTGATGGCCGCTCTCTCCGAACAGCTCGATGAGCGCGACCTCCGTCTCACCGACGCCGTCCTGAAGGCCGTGAACGATGCCTTCACACTCGATTTCAACAACCTCGGCCGGCGCCTGGACGGCCTCACCCTGGCCTACCAGGACCTGCGCGACATCACGGGAAGCGAACTGCAGAAGACCAACGCCATCCTGGCCGCCCTGCTCCAGCCGGGCGAGCTCCGGGAAAGGAAGTGATTACGATGAAAGCACGTTACATGAGCCCGACCATTATCCTGCTCTTTCTCGCCCCGGCCTTCGCCGCGGCGCCGGCCCGGGCCCAGAGCGGACGATCGGTCCCGACCGAAGAGGTTCCTCTCGCCCGTTCGGTGGGTATCGCCTCCAGCCCCTACGACCGGATGACCGACTACGTCCTCCTGGACGGCTTCCTGGTCGGCGATCCACAGGAGTCGGCCGAGATCCGGATCATGAACCGGATCATCACCGCCGCGCTCTCGGCCGTCGAGGCGCCCGGCCTGCCCGAGGGACTGTCCGATGAAGAGAAGGCGGCGGTCTTCGGGTCCACCGGGTACACCGTACAGGAGATGAACCGCACCGCGGTTACCGGGATCTCGGTGCCGTCCTCGAATGTCCGCTACTACGGTCTCGGAGGCTCGCGCGCCGTCGCCGGCTTCTACATGAACGGCTACGGCTACCTCTTCACCGTCCGCTGGTCGCTGCAGCCGAGGAGCAGCATCGGTTTCCTCGGTGACAGCGGCGATCTGGTGATGTCGCTGCAGGCTCAGAACCGGCAGATCGAGGAACTGCTCGCCCAGCGCCAGGAGACTCGGTCCGGAGAGGCGGCCCGGCGGGCGACCGAACCCGAGCGGGAGACCGCACAGCGGGTGCAGGATACCCTCGAGCAGCGCCGGCAGCGGGCCGGCGAGCTCGCCGTGATGCTCGAAACCTGGCGGACCGAGTACGAGAACCGGATCGTGGAGGCCCTCAAGACCACCCTGGCCACCTACGGGCACACCCTGGTCCGCGCCGCCGAGAACGAGGCCGTTACGCTGCTCTTCGAGCAGGGTGACGACGAGGCCCACAACATCACCCTGACCGTTCCGCGCGGCCGGCTGGGGGGCCCCGATCAGCTGGAACGGTCGAAGCAGGCCATCCGGGTCTCGCGCGGCACCAACGAGATGAGCGACGCCCTGCGCACCCAGGTCAGCATCATGAATGAGATCATCGCCGAGTCCTTCCGCGACTTCGGGGTCCGCCGCGAGGGCGAAGCGATCGAGATGCTCAACCAGGTCTACGCCCTGGCGGGGACGGGGACCTCAGGCAGCTCCCGGGCCCGTTACCTGCCCGGCTACGGCGTGATCTTCAACCGCAGCGCCCGGATGAGCAGTGTGCTGACGGAAGCGGATGTACTCATCACCACCGACGAACCGGCACGCGCCGGTACGGGGCGCAACAGCTTCAGGACGATCCTCGACGATCCCGAGCAGTTTCAGGCACGGCTCGAGGAACACTTCGAGGCGCTGATGCTCAAGACCGCCGAGATCCTGGCCACCTACGGTTCGACCCTGACCGAGCTGGCGGCCACCGACTGGATCGGCTTCAACTACGACGTGGGTTCGGGCGCGGCGCTGCTGCAGTCGGGAGTGAGCACCTTCCTGGTGCAGGCGCGCATGAGCGACGTGCGCCAGGCCGCCTCGCAGACCGCCCCCGCCCAGTGGCTCTACGGCCGCCTGGTCACGAACAAGAAACCGGAGTAACCGCCCGCCCGACCTCTTCCCCCCCGGCCGGTCGTCCGGCCGGGGGACCGGAGCTCTTTATCGGCGGCGACCGGACCTCTGAAGCCGCCTCCCGACCGCCCTCCGGGCTCCGGCCCGGAGGGCTTTTTTCCGCTCGTCCGATGACCGCTCGCTCACTCGCCCGGAGGAACTGTCATATGCCCGGAGGGACCGTGATCGAGACGGGATCTACAGGGTGAACTCACCGATGAAGGGGAGCCGATAGACGGTCCGGATCGAGAAGCTGCGGGCCACCACCGGTTGGAGCAGGTGCTCCGGCAGATCGGGGTTCTTGGGCCGCCGGGCGATGGCATCGGCCACCTCCATGCCGGATACGACCTGCCCGAAGACGGTGTACTGGTGGTCCAGCGCGGGCAGCCGGTCCAGGCAGATGAAGAACTGGCTGCCGGCGGTGTTGAGCCGATCGCCGCGGGCCATCGAGACGATCCCCCGCTGGTGGGGGATGGCGTTGAACTCCGGCTCCAGGGTCCACGCCGGTCCCCCCATGCCGTCGTTCCAGGGATCGTTGTCGCGGGTGTTGGGATCCCCCCCCTGGATGACGAAGCCGGGCACGGCCCGGAAGAAAGCGGTGCCGTCGTAGAAGCCCGAGCGGGTGAGTTGGGTGAAGTTCTTCACGTGTTCGGGGGCCTCGCGAGGGAAGAAGGCTATGACGATCTCGCCCAGGTCGGTCTCGATCACCGCCTGTTCGGTGCCCCCCAGGAAGAGGTATCCACTCGCCGCGATCAGGAGCAGCAGCAGGGCGCCCGCTATCACCGTTCCGACGATCCGCATCCCTCGCCTCCAGTTCTCAGGTGTTCTGTTCCTCCGACGCCGCCTCCATCTCCGCCTCCTCCGACGCCGTCTCATCCTCCTCCGCCGCCGCTTCCGCCGCCTCCTCCTCCCCCTTCCGGCCGGGACCGGGGAAGAGTTCGAGCAGGCCCTTCAGATCGGGGACCGCGGCCTGGGGCTCCGGGTACCCGGGCGGGTACGTCCGGCCTTTCCGGTTCACCCAGACGGCCGTCATCCCGGCCCGCCGGGCCCCGAGGATGTCGGAGGCCGGGCTGTCGCCGACCATGACGACCTGCGCCGGTTCCAGCGCCAGTTCCCGGAGCGCGTGGACGAAGATGGCCGGAGCGGGCTTGTAGGCGCCCGCTCCCTGGCTGGTGACCACGGCCGCGAAGTCCACTCCGAGTCCGGCCCGTTCGAGCGCCCCCAGTACGGGATCGTCGCGATCGGCGTTGCTCACCAGCGCCAGCCGGTAGCCCCGTCCGGCCAGGGCGGCGAGCACCTCGGCGACCTCGGGATAGATCGTGCAGGTGCCGATCTTCGCCCAGAGCGCGGCGATATCGGCCTCGAGATCGCGGTGACGGTCGAGGCCGAAATGGCGGTACAGCGCCGTCAGACGCGATCGGTGCCGGTCGCGGATGGAGCGGAAGGGGCGCTCCGCGGCGGCCGCCTCCCAGTCGTACTCCCGCTCGGTCAGCTCCCGGTAGATCTCTTCGAAGAAGGGGAGGTCGTCGATGCCTCCGCCGGGGCCGGAGCCGGCGGCGAGCAGATCGCGGAGCTGGTAGCGGGGGAAACCGTCGTCGTCGACGAGGGTGTGGAGCACGTCGAAGAGGATCGCTTCGGCTTCATGGAAGGGATTAGTGGTCATCCGGACCGCTCCGCACCGGGCCGAACGCCCCGGAGCCGCCGCGCGGACCGGGGTCAGCCGCCCCTGTTGACCCTGAAGAAGGTGGTCTTCACCGCCTCGCGGCCGGCCACGAGGTCGCGAACCGTTATCCGCAGGGTGTAGGTCCTGAAACTGCTCTCCCCCACGTCGATAGGCAAGGTCTTGTGCACGTCGCTCAGGATCCCCGATTCCTCGTTGAGGGTCACGATGACGCCGCCCGTTTCCTGCGTGCGTCCCTCACGGCCTTCGATCCGCACCCGACCCATCCGCCCCTGCTCCCCGCTCCCCGGATCGAGCCGGTAGGTGATCTGGTAGCGGGTCGCGTTGTACTCATCCTTGGCCAGCCCGTAGATGTCGAAGTAGATCTGCGCCGGCTGCCCCGGCGGGTAGATGCGGGTGGGGAGCGGGATGACCGTGAAGCCCGATTTGGCATAGGTCCGCAGCACCCCGCCGAACTCGCCCTCCCTGATCTGGGAGCAGATCTCGACATCGCTGATCAGCAGTTCGCCTTCGGGATAGGCCTCGATGACCGTCTCGATTTCCTGGTCCTGCAGGCGCTCTCCGCTTCCGTCCGAGAAGTGCAGGGCCAGCAGGTAGCTGCCCGGCTCCACCGCCATGACCTCCTGGTCGATGGTGATGCTCCCCGCCGCCAGGTCCGAGGTCAGGCGCAGGGACTGGGTGCGCTCGTTGCGGTAGACCTCGCGGTAGTCGCGGGTGAAGAGGCTGATACGCATCTGAACGTCCACCACCCCCCGCTGCAGCGCCTCGGGGCTCAGCAGTTCGGCGATCGGGATCGCCCAGTACGCCTCATAGCGGCTCAGGCCTCCGGCGGCCTTGAAGGTCGCCTCGTCGTTGAAGATGGTAAGCGGGATTTCCCCGCGTTCCGGCTCGTAGCTGTCGGTGGTCAGGCCCAACTGCACGTCCTGGTTGGCGTCGGCCGCGAACATGGCCTCGAGCTGCGGATCGATGCCCCGGATCAGGGCTCCGAAACGGGGATCGAGCGAGGTCCGGGATTCGGCGTAGGAGGGATCGGGATAGGGCACCAGCCGCCACCCCCCCCCCAGGGGGTGCTGTTCGAAGTGGAAGAACATCTCGGACCGGCCGCCCCGCTCTTCGTATTTCCACGACATGTTGTCCACGCTGACATCGTGGGAGTGGGAGGTCTCGTCCGGTTCGCCGTGCCTCAGGTAGATGAGCCCCATGTCGTTGAAGGGGGACTCCTCGTCGTAGGTGGGCGGCTTGCGCAGCAGCCGGTCGTCGTCGGGATCGTTCCAGGCGGCCCGGATCCCGGCCATCCGGTACTCCCGCCAGGCGACCCTCAGCCGCTCGTAGTGGATGGCGATGCGTTCGTTGTCGGGAGTGGTCTTGGTGGGATCGCGCTTTTTCCAGAAGGCCCGCATCAGATCCCGGTACGCCTCGATCCCTTCGGCCCGGCGGAAGCGGGTCAGCTCGGCCAGATCGGCGATGTAGCGCATGTCTTCCCACATCGTGCGCGCCAGCGCCTCGTTCTCCAGGTAGGTGATCGCCTCCAGGTAGACGATCGTCCCTTCCTCCCATTCCTCCATATCGAAGAGGGTCAGGGCGAGGGTGTAGTTCACCCAGTCGGGCGCGAAGTCGCGCCAGCGGCGCCTGATCTGGCGCAGCATCGCCTCGGCCCGGCCGAGGTTGCCGCTCTGGCGCAGGGCGTCGGCGAAGCGGAAGAGCAGCGCCGGCTCATCGGGGGCGATCCGGGCCTGCTCCTCGAGCTCCAGCACGTAGGTGTTGAGAGTCCGGCTCTCGACACAGACGTCGAGCAGGCGGCGCATGACATCCTCGAAGAGCGGATCGGAGTCCACCAGATCGCGGTAGAGCCCCTTCGCCTCGGCCAGGTTCCGGTTCCCGCCGATGCGGGTCAGGATCCGGGCCTTCCAGTAGCGGGCCTCGGGGCTCCTCTCGTCGCGGCGCAGGGCCCGCTCGATCTCGCGCAGAGCGCTCCCGAGCAGGTCCTCCCGGTTGAAACTTTCGGGGCGCTCGGAGAAATCACAGCGGGCCAGCCAGACACAGGGGAGCGGATTGCGGGCATCGCGCCGGGCGGCGCGGCGGAAGGCGTCACGGGCGGCGTCGAAGTCGGGCAGCTTGAAAGCCCGGATCCCCTCCGCCATGAGCGCGCCCGTTTCATCCTGCCGGTCCTGGTGACCCGGCCGGTCCGGCCGATCCCCCCGCTCCGCCGGATCGGACCGACTCCGCTGATCCCGGCACTCCGGCCGATCCGGAGATCCCCCCCCGCCGGCCGGCCCCGCCGGAGCGGAGGCGGTCAGCAGCAGCAGGACGCCGAGCAGGACCGGGGCGGCCGCAGTGCGCCGGGGGGGCGTCGGGTATGCCGGGTTCGTGCATTCCATCACGGTAAAGGTATGACGATCGAAGGGATCGGGCTGTTCCTGATTTCAGGATCCGGAATGGGCCGTCTCCGCGGGCGGCTGCTCCGCCCGCCTCTCCGCCGGACGTTCCGACGGGGATCCCGCCGGGCGCTCGGGCTCAGGTGAGCGGGGATGCGCCGGAGCGGATCCTTCCCGGCCGATCCCGTCCACATCGCCGCCCAGGAATCCCTCCCGGCCGGCAACCTTGATCCGGTTCCGCCCCGCCTGCTTGGCTTCGTAGAGGCAGGCGTCGGCGGTATCGACCAGCTCGCGGATGGCCGAGGCATCCTCGGGGAAGACCGCCACCCCGCCCGACACCGAGAGCCGGCTGGTGCGCTTGCGGTCGCTCCCCATGAAGAGGTGCTCCCGGACCCGCTGCCGGATGCGCTCGGCCACCAGGGCGCCCCCCTCCCTGCCCGTTTCGGGCAGGATCAGGGCGAACTCGTCACCGCCGTACTTGGCCACCACATCCACCGGCCGGGTGGTCCCCTTGAGGATATCGGCGATCTCCTTCAGGGCCTGGCTCCCGAGCAGGTGACCGTTATGGTCGTTGTACCTCTTGAGCCCGTCCATATCGATCATCAGCAGGGCCATCTCGTGGCCGTAGCGTCGGGCGCGCTCGAACTCCAGCTCCAGCTGGGTGCTGAAGTGCCGGTAGTTGTAGAGACCGGTCAGCCCGTCGGTGATGGCCTGCTCCCGGACCGCCCGCTCTTTCTCCCGGTAGCGCTGCGAGAGCGCCGTCCCGATCGCCGCCGAGATATAGAGCACCGCCGCGAGCGCCACGTTGTAGGCCGCGATATAGGCCAGGTTCAGATAGCGGGGACCGAGCAGCGGGTCTCCGGTCAGGTTCAGCATGTTCTCGTAGTCGGTGTAGATCCCGATGAACCTCAGGACCTCGGCGTTCAGGGCATTCAGGTTGATCGGATCGTAATTGAGCAGGCACATCGAGAGGAATAGTCCCACCGCCAGGGTGGCCTGCCAGAAGGTCTCCCGCCGGCTGAGCACGTACGAGGCCACCAGGGTGTGGAAGATGTAGAAGAAGACGAAGGGGCTCTCGATCCCGCCGGTCAGGTAGATCAGCGCGGTCAGCGCCACCAGGTCCAGGTCCACCTGCACCAGGCCCGACCGGTACACCGCCCCCAACCCCCGGGTGTCGAGCTCCCGTCGCTCCCGGAAGTGGAAGTCGATCTCGAAGAGCACGTTGTACATGGCCATGGCCACCAGCACTATACCGGGGCCGTAAAGCTCATACCGGAACTGACCGATAACGGACACCAGGATGGTCGTGGCGGCCAGACAAATGATGGCGACCCAGCGGGCCCTGATCATCAGGTAGGTGCGCTGCAGGTACTCCGAGCGCTGGTGGACGATCGCTTCGGGCTCGGCGTCCTGCACCAGCAGCCCGTCGCGCAGGGCGTTCCCCTCCTCCCCCGGCGGGGGAACGAGCGCTCCGCGCTCCGGTGCGGCCGGGGCCGCCGCCTCTCCGGGTGAGACGGCCGTCGCGGCCTCCCCGGTCGCCACCGCCGCGGCTCCTTCCGCCGGGGTCGTCTCTGGGGAGTGATTCTCGCTCACGCTCGGCTTCCTGCCTGTCCGGTTCTCATCCGGTCGACCGTCGGATACCGGGCCGCCATGACGGAGCGGCATCCCCGGTCACCCCTGCTCACCCGGCCGCGTCAGCCGGGGGTACCATGGTATTCCTGAAGGGAGCGGACCTGCAATCTCCCTTCGCGCCGGGCGTAGATCCCTTCGGCCGCTGCGGCGGCGCCGCTCAGGGTGGTGATGCAGGGCACGCCGCGGACCAGGGCTTCGGTGCGGATGGTGGTATCGTCGGTGCGGGCTCCCCGTCCGACCGGAGTGTTGATGATCAGGTCGATCTCGCCGTTCTTGATCGCGTCGACCACGTGAGGC
>CAYSYY010000103.1:0-9922 GCA_964435265.1 uncultured Gemmatimonadota bacterium | reverse complement strand
CCGGACGGCGATTCCCTGCTGACGCGGGCTGCAAATTGGTTATCCTTAGCTGACACGGTCCCCGCCCCCCGGGCGGGCATATCTCCGGACGGCACACCGCGGGAGTATCCCATGCAGGTCCATATCGAACAGGAGCAGCTCAACGGTCTGGTGGTACTGCGATCCGAGGTCTTCAAAGACGACCGCGGCTTCTTCACCGAGGTCTTCCGGGCCGATCAGTTCGCCGAACTCGGCCTGCCGACCGCGTTCGTGCAGGACAACCATTCGGGTTCGGTCCAGAACACCCTGCGGGGCCTGCACTTCCAGTACGATCCCCCGATGGCCAAGCTGATGCGGGTCACCGCCGGCCGGGCGCTGCTCATGGCGGTGGACATACGCAGGGGATCGCCGACCCTGGGAGAGTGGTTCGGGATCGAATCCGAAGCCGGGGACGGCCGGCAGGTCTTCGCTCCGGCCGGTTTCGCCCGGGGCTTCTGCGTGCTATCGGAGTGGGGGGAGATCCAGTACAAGTGCACCGGCAGCTACAACGCCGCGGGGGAATCGGGGATCCTCTGGTCCGATCCCGCGATCGGTATCGCCTGGCCGGTGAGCGATCCGATCCTCTCGGCCAAAGACCGGGATGCCCAGACCCTGGCGGCGTGGCTCAAGCGCCCCGAATCGGATCACTTCACCTTCAGCGGATGACGCAAGGAGCCACCGCATGAAGATCTTCGTGGCCGGCGGCGGCGGGTACATCGGCAGCGCGCTCATCCCCCGTCTGCTCGAGCGGGGCTGTGAGGTGACCTGCGCCGATCTCTTCTGGTTCGGCGACCACCTCCCGGCCGAGGTGCGCCGGATAACCCGGAACGTCATGGAGCTCGCCGAGAACGATCTGGAAGGCTGCGATCAGGTCATCTGGCTGGCCGGTCACTCCAACGATCCGATGGCCGAGCTCTCCCCGGCCATGAACTTCATCCACAACGCCGCCGCCCCCGCCTACCTGGGCTACATCGCCCGCCGGGCCGGCGTGCGCCGCTTCATCTACGCCAGCTCCTGTTCGGTCTACGGTTACGCCGTGGACCGGTTCTTCACCGAGGACGATCCCGCCGTCTCCGACTACCCCTACGGCATCTCCAAGCTGCAGGGGGAGCGGGCGGTCCTGCAGATGGTGCGCGACGATTTCTCGGTCATCTGCCTGCGCAAGGGCACTGTGAGCGGGTACAGCCCGCGGATGCGGCTCGACCTGATCGTGAACACCATGTTCATGACGGCGGTGCGGGAGGAGCGGATCGTGGTGAACAATCCCGCCATCTGGCGCCCGGTGATCAGCATCCGCGACGTCGAGAGCGCGTACCTGCGGGCGGTCGAGGCGGGGGAATCGATCTCGGGAGTCTTCAACATCGCCAGCGGCAACTACACCGTCGGCGAGGTGGCCGACCGGGTGCAGGAGACCTTTGCGAACGCTCTCGGCATGACCATCCGGCTGGAGATGAAGAACATCCGGGACTACCGCAACTATAAGGTCTCGACCGAGAAGGCCCGGAAGGTGCTGGGCGTCCGGCCCACGCACGACATCGAGGCGATCGTGCACGATCTGATCGAGCATCGGGAGCGGTTCGCCGACTTCGACAATCCCGCCTATTTCAACATGAAGGTATTCGAGACGCTGGTGTGAGTTCCCCCTGATCCGTCCGGTGACGATCAGCCCGAGGATGCGAATCCCGTCCAGGATGAAGAATAGCGGGATGGTGGTCAGGAGCGCCCACCGCGGCGCCCAGCGGGCGAGCAGGATGATCTGGCTGCGCAGCTTCCGGCGGATCTTGCGCCGGCTCACCACCCCCCAGGCGGCTCCGATCTTGTGCCACAGCACGGCTCCGGGTACGTACAGCAGCCCGAAACCGGCCCGGCGGGCCCGCAGGCAGAAATCGGTATCCTCGGCGTAGGCGATGTAGGCGGGATCGAGCAGGCCGATCGTCTCCGGCACCTCCCGGCGCATCATCAGGGCACAGCCGGTCACATACCCGGTCTCCTCAACCCGGTCGTACTGCCCCTCATCGGGTTCCCGGATCCCCCGGTGGCGGACGATGCCCTTCCAGAGGATCACCTCGCCCCCCGCATACCAGAGCAGTCCGGGGGAATCGTGGTAGTAGATCTTCGGTCCGAGGATCCCCGCCTCGGGGTGCGCCCGGCCCGCCTCGATGAGCGCCGTGATGAAATGCGGGTCCACCTCGATGTCGTTGTTCAGGAGGATGATCCAGTCGGCTCCGGTCGTGAGCGCGTACTCGACACCGACGTTGTTCCCCCCCGACCAGAAGAGGTTGCGCCCGTTCTCGATCAGGGTCACCCCGGGGTACCGTTCCCGGATGGCGGGGATCGAACCGTCGGTGGAGCCGTTGTCGGAGACGATGATCTCCACGTTCGGATAGTCGAGGCGGACCAGCGACTCCAGGCAGGCCAGAACATTCTCCCGATCGTTCCAGGTCAGCACCACCGCCGCCACGCGCTCACCGTCGCTCACTCCTCCGGCTCCTTCCTCCCGGGTGCGAGGCGACCCGCCACCGGCCGGGCGCCGGACCGGAGCCCCTCGCCGACCGCCGCCGCGAGCCGGCCGAGGGCGTGCGGGGGCAGGCGGCGGGCGGCGACGTCGAGGATCGCCTGCAGCATCTGGCTGGTGAACATGATCGGCACGGCCCACGACTCGTAGCGGGCGAAGACCGCCGCCAGGCTGCGCAGCTCGGCCGCGCTGATCTCGAGTTCACGGTCGGGTTCGAAGGATTCCCGAGCCCTGTCCCCCCGGGGTAGAGCGTTGACCGCCCGGGCCGAGGGCAGGTAGCGGAAACGCAGCCCGCGCTTGCCCAGCCGGACCAGCAGCTCGACTTCGGCCAGCGGCCAATCGGCGGTGAAAGCCTCGTCGAAGCCGCCTGCTTCGAATCCGCGGATCCGGCGCAGGGCGAAGTTGGAGGCCGGCACGAGCGAAGTGGCCGCGCCGTGCAGGGCAGTGAAATCGCCGGCCAGGTTCCCCGTCCAGCGCAAACGGCCGCCCGGCCGGCGGGTTCGCTCGTACCCCTCCGGCAGGCGGTCGAGGGAACCGGCCACGGCGTCGGTGCCGGCGTTCTGGAAGGCCAGCCGGATCGATTCCAGCCATCCCGGAGTCGGGATTACACTGTCGTCGAGGAAGGCGACCACCTCCCCGGCCGCCTTGGTGAGGACCGCGTTCCAGGCAGCCGCCGCTGAGGGTTCGTGCGCGAGCCGGGTGGTCACTCCCGTATCCGGCACCGCGCCGGGGAGCGGGACGACGAGCAGTTCATCGGAAACAGTGAGCTGGGACCGGATCGCCCGTACGGTCTCTTCGAGCCGAACCGAACCGCGCCTGATCAGCAGGCCGACCGTCACGGCGGGTGAGGCGGTGGGAAGCATGCCGGAGCCGGGAGCGATCACCTTTCCCCGGCTGTCAGACGTTCCCCGGCCGCCAGGCGTTCCACGGCCGCCGCGAGATCACTCCAGCCGGGCAGGCCGGCATCCCCGTCGCAGACCGGCAGGCGGGCCGAGGCCGGATCACGCACCACCGCCGCGAGCCGTTCGGCCAGCGCGGCCGGTGAGCGCGGTTCGACCAGCCAGCCCTCGCGGCCTTCGGTGATCGCCTCGGGCAATGCCCCCACCCGGGTGGTGAGAACGGGACGGTGCAGGGCCACGCTCAGGGCGGCCACCCCGCTCTGGGTGGCGTGGTGGAAGGGGAGCACGGTCAGATCGGCCGCGGCGAAGTAGAAGGGCACCTCGGGATTGGGGATGTAGAGGTCAACGATCCTGACCCGGTCACCGAGGCCGAGCCGGCGCACCTGCTCCTCGTAGGGCTCCCGGGGCACGTAGAACTCCCCGGCCACCACGCACTGCCAGGGCCGGTCGGCGGGGAGCAGAGCCAGGGCGTCGAAGAGTGTATCGAGGCCCTTGTACTCGCGCACCAGACCGAACGAGAGGAAGACCGGCCCGTCGGTCCCAAGCCCCAGCCGGCGGCGGGCCTCGGCCCGCGACGGCATGACAGCGGTCCAGGGGAGATCGTAGCGGGGATGGGGGATGACCGCGATCTCGGCTCCGGGCGCGATCCCGCGGATCTCCCCGGCCAGGGCGGCCCCCCCGGTGATGAAGAAGTCCCCCCGACGCAGGAGCGACCGGGTCAGGGCCCGGCTCCCCGGCATCCGTTCGTGGGCGGTGACGTTGTGGCAGATGAAGCCGGTCCGGGGGGGACCGCCGGCCATGGTCCGCAGGCCCGCCAGCACCCCCCGGTAGGCCGGGGCGAAGAAGGGATTGAACCAGTGGATGAGCACGGCGTCGGGCTGCCGGGCCCGGGCCCAGCGCCCGCCCCGCCGCCAGCTCCAGGGGCGCAGCGGATGCAGGAGCATCTCACCGAGCGGGGCGGCGGCACCCTCGGCCCGATCCTCGGGGCTGGTACCGGGGAAGACGAAGCGGGGATAGAGGACGCGGAAGTTGAGCACGGCGACGTCGACGCCGCGGGCGGTGAGTTCACGGATCAGAGCGAGGTGGTAATGCGCGATCCCCCCCCGCCAGGGAGGAGCGGGGCCGACCGAGACGATCGTCATGGACCCGGGCCCGGTTCCTCGCCACCGCCGGATCCGTCGGAAGAGGCCGCTCCGGGACCGGGCTGACCGGGAGCGTATGGATCGACACCGAATCCCAGCAGTGCCTCCACCTGGTAGGTCTCTCCCTCCTTCGGTTCACGCGCGATCATCTCGCCCAGCAATCCGAACGAGATGAACTGCACCCCCACGATCACGAGCATGACCGCCAGCCAGAGCAGCGGCCGTTGTCCCACGCTGCGTCCCTGGATCTTCTCCCACAGCAGGTAGAGGTTCAGGACGATCCCCACCGCCAGCAGGGCCAGACCGAGCAGGCCGAAGAAGTGCAGCGGGCTCGAGACGTACCGGTTGAGGAATTTCACCGTGATGAGGTCGAGGAAGCCGCGCAGGAAGCGGCCGGGGCCGCCGTACTTGGTGCGGCCGTAGCGGCGCGGCCGGTGGTTCACGGGCTTCTCCCCCACCCGGAAGCCCGCCCAGTGGGCCAGGGCGGGGAGGTAGCGGTGCAGGTCGCCGTGCACCCGCAGGGCCTTCACCACCTCCCGCCGATAGATCTTCAGGCCGCAGTTGAAATCGTGGATCTTCAGGCCGGAGATGAACCGCGTCAGGGCGTTCCAGAATTTCGAGGGGATCCGTTTGGTGAGCGGATCGCGACGCACCTTCTTCCAGCCGCTCACCAGATCGAGGTTGTCGCGTTCGAGCATCGCGATCAGCCCGGGGATCTCGACGGGGTCGTCCTGCAGATCGGCGTCGAGGGTGACCACGTAACGCCCGCGGGCCCGGCGGAAGGCGGCATCGAGCGCGGCGGCCTTGCCGAAGTTGCGGCGGAAGGTGATCACCCGGACGGCGGGATCGAATTCCGTCAGGGTGGTCAGAACCGTCCGGCTGCCGTCGGTGGAGCCGTCGTCGATGAAGATGATCTCGTATCCGGGACCGGCGGCGAGCGCCGAAGTGATCTCGGTGTAGAGCTCCCGGAGTGATTCCTCCTCGTTGAAGAGGGGGATTACGAGAGTGAGCTGAGGTTCAGGTGCGGACATGGGACATCTCCCTGATCATACCGCCGATTCTATCGATTCCGCCTCCCCCGGCGCCACCTCTCTCCCCAGCAGGAAGGTCAGCCCCCCGACCAGGCTGGTGGCCACGCCGACCAGCCAGGCGAGGAACTCCATGGCCACCACCGATTCTTCGGCGAACCCCAGGGGCGCCAGCAGCAGCGCCGCACTGCCTTCCCGGACCCCCAGCCCGCCGATCGAGACGGGCAGGGCCGCGGCCACCGCCACGATCGGGATCACCGTGAACAGATCGGCGGCGCCCACCTCGATCCCCAGCGCCCGGGCGCACCACCAGTGAGTCCAGATACGTACCCCCTGGGCGGCCAGGGCAACCACCATCATGGCCGCCACCGCCCCCGGTCTCCCGGCCCGAGTCATGGCCGCCACCACGCCCGCGATCCGTTCGCGGGTCCGTTCGGATCGCCCCCGGGTCAGCCGCAGGGCGAGACGGCCGAGCGGATCGGGGATGAGGATGATGAGCAGCGCACTTACCGCTCCGCCCCCCGAAAGCAGGAGCAGCAGCCAGCGCAGGGCCACGGGCAGGGAAGCGAACCGCACCACCACCATGGTGGTGCCCAGGAGCAGCAGCGCCGCGACCGAGATCAGGCGTTCGGTCAGGGTGGCGGCCAGAACCGATCGGCCCGAACCCTCGCTCCCTTTCCAGGCGGCATACACGCGGTAGGAATCGCCTCCCACCGAGCCGAAGAAGAAGTTGTTAAGGAAGAGGCCGGCGAAGTAGAGATTGACGGTGCGTTCCACTCCCAGGTGGACGTCGACCAGATCGAGCAGCCGGCGCCAGATCAGGGCTACCGCCATGTGGCTGGCGGCCAGGAGACCGATCGCCATGAGCACGGGCGGCAGCCGCACTCCTTTCAGGTGCTGCCAGCTCTCCCGCAGATCGAGCTGCCAGGCCAGGATCGCCAGAATACCGGCGGTCACGAGGATCTTGAGCAGCCGGGTGCGGGTTGCGCCGGTCATCTCATCCCCTCTTCACTCCCGATCCTCACGTGCCCCGCCGACCGGATCGGCGCCCGGGCCGGTCCCGGGCGGCCGGAGGGTCCCGGCCGCTTCGGCCGCAGCGGATGCCTCGGGCTTTACCACCCAGCCGCCGGTGCGGGGCAGGAGTTCGGCGGCCGTGCGCACCCCCCGCAGCCAGCGGGCGCAGGGGAGACACCCCCGGTACACCCCGTCGGCCGCGGCCGTGTCCTGCACCCGCCGCGGCGGAACGATTCCCCGCCAGGGAGTGCGCAGTACCCCCGCCCACCAGCCCCGGGCAGCGGCCAGGGCAGAACCGGGCCGGTCCGTCACGAGCAGGCGGACGATCGCGACGGTGTCGAGCACGGCCCGCACGCCGAGGACGATCGCGAGGCGCCCGGGGGCAAGATTGCGCCGCAGGGTCCAGAGGTTGTTACGGAAGTTGAGGTAGTTCTTGCGCGCCCCGACCGGCAGGGTGGCGGCTCCCCGATGCCGTACGAGCGCCCCGGGCACGCCTGCGATCCGCCCCCCCTGCCGACGGTGGCGCCAGCAGAGATCGATCTCCTCGAAGTGGGCGAAGAAGCTCTCCTCGAAGCCGCCGAGCCGCCGGAAGGTCTCGGTGGCACCCGCCAGGCAGCACCCCGAGGCCCACGCCAGCGGACCGGACCGGGCGTACTGACCGCTGTCCTCCTCAATGAGATCGAAGATTCGGCCGAGGGCGAAGGGGTAGCCCCAGCGGTCGATCAGGCCGCCGGCTCCGCCGGCGTAATCGAAACATCCCGGCTCCTGCCAGGAGTGCAGCACCGGCTGCACGATCGGTTCCGAGCCCGGCGGACTCCCCTCGAGAGCGTCGACGATGTTCTCGATCGCCCCGTCGGTCACCACCGCGTCATCGTTGAGGAAGACGCACCACCGGCCGCGGGCGTTCTCCAGCCCCAGATTACATCCCCCGGCATAGCCGCGGTTGACCGCACTGCGCACGATCCGGATCCGGGGGAAGGCCCGTTCCGCCTCACCGGTGGAGCCGTCGGTGGAGGCGTTGTCGACGAGGATGATCTCGAGGGGGATCCGCACGCAATGCAGCGCCGCGAGGCACTCCCGGAGCGGACCGCTCCCCCGCAGGTGCGGGATGACGACCGTGCAGAGCGGAGAGGGGATGGCAGCGGGAGCGTCCATGGGCCGTCGTCTACGGCAGGAACTGGCGCGCCATATGACGCAGATCGTCGGGGATGCGGTGATCGCGGATCGCCTCCAGCCACTCCTGAGCCCCGGCATCGGCCGGGGCTCGGGCCAGCCAGCGCTCCAGCGTCCAGGCCGCCCGCTCCCACTCTCCGGCGTCGGCGAAGTAGTACACCAGGGACACGAAGGCGTAGATCATCTCGGTGCCGAAATCGAGGGAATCGAGCAGGGGACCGAGGGTGTCTGATTGGAGCGGATCGCCGGCGCCCGCGGGCTCCCGACCCGCGATCCGGCGCAGCCAGGCCTCGAGAACCCGCCCCGCCTCGCCCCGGTCCCTCCCGTCGGCCCAGGAACGGATGAGGGCGGTGTTGGCCTGGATCCGGTTGAAGAGCAGTTCGCACCCCCCGGCGATCGCTCCGGCCAGCATCTCCCGGGCCAGGGTCGTATCACCGCGAACCTGGGCCACCAGGGCGGGAAGGATCCGGTAGTCGGGAGCTGAAAGATCGACCTTCTCGTCGCCGAACTGGAGCAGGCTCCAGGCCCCGTCGGAATTCCCCTGCTGGAGCATGTACTCGGCGGTCCGGTGGAAGACCACCCGGTAGTTGTGAAGCAGCTCGGCGGTATCCGGGTCCTTGTAGATGCGGGGATCGGTGATCCCCCGGTAGCGGAAGACCCGGATCAGATTGGGCACGGTGCGTTCGAGGTTCACCGGTGCGCCCTCCGGCACGAGCTGGAAAACGAAGCCCTGGAGCTGCAGGTGCGGAGTGAACCAGGCCTGGTTCTCTTCGGGCAGGGTGATGGCGAAGCAGAGCGGCAGCTGCCAGTCGTTGGCGGCCACGATATGCGCGATGAGCTGATCCTGGGGCCGGATCGGCACGTTCCCCGGCACCGTCCAGGCCAGGTCCGCCAGCGTGAAGGTGGTATCGCGATCGACCATGGCCACTCCCAGATCCGCCAGTTCGGTATCGGTCAGGGCGATCGGCACCCGTGGATCACGGTCGCGCAGTTCCGCGACATACCAGAGAGTATTCAGCAGGCTCAGATTCACCACCCGAACGTCGTTTCGTATCCCCTCCACCACCTGCAGGTACCAGAGCGGATAGGTGTCGTTATCGCCGTTGGTGAAGAGGATGGCGTCGGGGGGGCAGCTCTGCAGGATGTTCCAGCTGTAGTCGGAGGCGATGTGATCGCCGCTGCGGTCGTGGGAGTGCCAGCGCGCCACCAGCTGTCCGCCGACGAGCAGCAGCGCCAGGGCGGCCGCGATTCCTGTCACTCTGCGTTTCAGAGCGGGCACGAGCCGCAGGTAGCCAGCCACGCCGGCAAGGCCCAGACCCATCCAGATCGCCATGGCGAACCAGCAGCCGGTGAAGATGTAGAAGCGGTCGCGTGGCTGGGGATCGGACATGTTGAGGTAGATCACGAGCCCCAGACCCATGATGAGCCAGAGGGCGGCCGTGGCCAGGAAGGTACGCCGGTCGCGATAGAGGTTGACCACGGCACCGAATACGGCAAGCAGGGTAAGGGGCGCGAAGAACTCCCCCCGCAGATAGCGCAGGAAATGGAATTCGAGCTGGAACGACCAGAAGGGCGCGTGGCGGGGGAACATCTGCAGCAGCATGGAATCGTCCCCGTACTGCCGCCGCTGCAGGAACTGCATGAATCCCCGCAATGTCTCGGGATTGTTCATGTCGATCGGCGGGTTGAGCCCGGAGCGCACATAGATGAGCCCGTAGATGCTGTAGCCGGCGATGAAGAGGAGGACCATCCCGATCCAGGTTCCCGGCCGGGTCAGGGATTCGCGATCGAGGAACCAGAGCAGGATCAGGATGCTGGGGATGGTAAGCAGGGCCAGCAGGTGATTACCGGCTCCGATCCCGAGCAGGTAGCCGATGAGGAGCAGATACGAGGCCCGGGTGCGATCCCCCCCACCCCGGACGTGACGCAGCGCCAGCCAGAGGCAGAGAGCCGTGACCGTCATGGAGAGGGCGTAGACCTCGGCCTCGACGGCGTTGAACCAGGCCGAATGGCCGAAAGCGTACCCGAGGGCGCCGGTTGCGGCGGCTACGACCTGAACCACCGGGGTGAGCCGGCGCTCCGCGGTCAGGTTCTCATTCCAGAGCGCGAGCATCTCGATCAGGATGCCGTAGA
>CAYSYY010000102.1:0-9938 GCA_964435265.1 uncultured Gemmatimonadota bacterium | reverse complement strand
CGGAATGTACTCGTTTTACGGGAGTATGTGGGTGAAACGAACTGGGAGCTGGAGGCACTGCCGATCGGGGAGGATGTTCTTATCAACAAGTATCTATCGGTAACAACGACGCCGGACGGAACACCGTATGTGGTGGTCTCGCGATACAACGGGATGAGCCGGTACGAACTGCTCTGGTTCCACCGTACTGCGCCGGAGATGTGGAACGCAGCCACTGCAGCCCGGGGGCTGCACCGCGTCGGCTCATTCGATCCCATCCGGATGGCGGTGATGGCGACGGCGGGTGATACGCCTCGCCTCGTGTTTGCGGAACTCACCTATGAAGGGGATGCGGCCGTGCTGTGGGACGCGGTGCCACGGTAGGGCTCCTTCCGGTCCGATCGTGCCGGCGCCGGACACGAAGAGCCCTGCCGCAGAGGATCTCCGGCAGGGCGTGGTGTTCAAACTGCGTGGTGATATTTCCGCTCAGGTTCCGCCCTTCAGCTCCTCCAGCCGGCGGATCGCATTGCCGTTCTCGGGATTGAGTTCGAGCGATTTCTCGAAAGCCGCGATGGCGTCCGCCTTGCGGTCCAGACGCACGTAGACCTCGCCGAGGCTGTCCCAGGAGATATAGGCGTCGGGCCAGAGCTCGGCCATGACCAGGAAGATCTGCAGGGCCTCATCAAGTTTCTCGGCCAGCATCAGGCGGTAGGCGTAGGTGTCGAGTTCGGGGCGCAGGGTGTAGTAGCGGGTGGAATCGGCGTACATCGCACGCAACCGGGTGAGGGCGGGCTCGAGACCGGCGCTCTCGTGGGTTTCCCGGAAGAGGTTCAGGGTCGATTCCCGGCCGGCGAAGCGGGCCTGCTGTTCGGCGATGAAGTCGCGGGTCGCGGCCAGCTCGGAGACGGGGAGTGATTCCTCGTGCCCGGTCACGATTCTGGTGATGCCTTCCGGCCGCTGGAGCAGCGCCTCGATCGTTTCATGCCAGCGGTCGAGATAGGGGATCCGCTCTGAATCGATATAGGTGGGCATGCCTCCTGAGTAGAAGAGATCGCCGGTCAGCAGGAGCTGCTCTTCGGGGCAGTAGATCACGATGTCGCTGCGGCTGTGGGCCCCCCCGTACCAGGTCAGCTCCAGGGTCAGGTCGCCGAGGTCGAGGTGCAGACGGTCGCTGAAGGTCACCTCGGGCAGGGTCAGGGTGAAACCCGATCCCAGGCCCGCGGCCATCTGCTCGTAGTAGGCGATGGTGGCGGCCAGTGAAACGGCCGCTTCGGAACCGGCTTCCAGGCTCTCGTACTGGGATCTCCAGCGCGGGAGCATGGCCTGGATCTGTTCGACCGTCCCCTCGCGCCGCTGATCGGCTTCATGCATTTCGTCGGCGCAGTTCTCGTGGGCGATGATGAGGGCGTCGGCGAAGACCTGATTCCCCCAGGTGTGGTCGCCGTGACCGTGGGTGTTGATGAGGTAGGCGATATCTCCGGAGAACTCCGCCTCGATCGCCCGGCGGATGGCGGCGGCGAACACGGGGGAACGTTCGGTATCCACGACCACGATGCCCGCCTCTGATTTCAGGGCGGTGACCATGGTCGGCTCGCCTCCGGCGACATGGAAGACCGCCGCCCGGTCGCTGAGCCGGATGCAGGTGACGGCGGGTTCGTCAGGCTGGTTCCGGTTCTGCGCGCCGGCGGTCGCAGGCAGACAGACAGCAACGAGCAGGAGCACGCACAGGTGTCGCTTCATTCTGGTTCCTCCGGAGGTGCTGTTTCACAGGCCTGGTGCCGGGTGGCTGTTGACTCAACAACACCGGAGGGGGTCCGGTTCGCGCTTTCGACGATCGTCTTCCGGGGACGCCAGCGGTAACTCCTATACCACATGGTACTCTTTGACGGTCCCCCGCTCCCGGAAACGGTTGAGGGAGAGGGGAGTGATGTCGAGCGAACGGGCGGCTCCGTCGAGGATCTCCTCGGCCAGCAGCAGGCCGCAGGCCGGGCCGTGCTGGAAACCGTGGCCGCTGAAGCCGCCGATACAGAAGAAACCCTCCAGGCCGGGAACGCGGCCGAGGATGGGGTGGGCGTCGGGGGTCACCTCGTAGAGGCCGGCCCAGCGGTGGGCGATCCCGGCCTCGGCGAGCAGCGGCAGGCGCCCGGCGGCCGCTTCCAGGTGGATGAGTTCCCACTCCGGGTCGACCGCCTGATCGAATCCCGGCGACTGGTCGGGATTGGACATGCCGGTCAGGATCCCGGGGCCCTCGCGATGGAAGTAGAGGGCGCGGGCGAAGTCGATCACCATGGGGAAGTCGGCGGGCGGATCGGGGAGGGGAGTGGTGACGGCGATCTGCCGGCGGACCGGCTCGATCGGCAGCTCGATCCCGGCCAGCCGGCCGATCAGGGCCGCCCACGGCCCGGCCGCGTTCACCACCCTGCGGGTGGCGACCCGGCCCCGGTCGGTCACCACTCCCGCCATCCGGCCGTTATCGATCTCGAAGCCGGTCACCGTGATCCCGGTCAGCAGCCGGGCGCCGAGCCGACGCGCCCCCGAAACGTACCCCTGCACGACTCCGCCCGGATCGGCCAGGCCGTCGCGGGCGTGATAAGTGCCGGCCAGCACGTCGGAAAGATCGAGGGCGGGGACCAGGCGGGCGATATCTTCGGGCTCCAGCCACTCGGTCGCCACCCCCAGTTCGTGCTGCAGGGCCACCGAGCGGCGGAAGGCCGCCACCTCCTCCTCCCGGGTAAGCAGGAAGAGGTAGCCGCAGCGGCGCAGGTCGATCGGCTGCCCCATCTCTTCTTCAAAACGGTCCAGCAGGGGGAGGCTGAGCTGCGAAAGCCGGATATTTACGGCGGTGCTGAACTGGTAGCGGATGCCGCCGGCGCACAGGCCGGTCGCGCCGGCGCCGAAAAGAGGTTCCCGCTCCAGCAGCAGGACGTCGCGGCAGCCCCGCCGGGCCAGGTGCCAAACGGTGCTCGCGCCCATCACGCCGCCGCCGACGATCACCACTTCGGCCGCAGCGGGCAGATCCATGCCGCCTCCTCACGATACGGTGCTCAAGATTCCGACGCCGGCGCCCGCCACCGCCGGCCGGAATTCCTCAACCAGCGGAAGCGAGTGCCGGTGCGGAGGGGAGTATGAAGGTAACGGCCGGCTCGTCTCAGAGGTAGAGCGACTTCAGTTCCGCGATGCGGCCGGCGATATCGACTGATCCGGTACAGCGGGCCCGGCACGGCGAACAGGATGCGCAGGCCTGCAGGTCCCGCCCCGGTTCGATCTCGCGCAGGGTGGCCCGGGCATGGCCGAAGTTGGTGTAGCAGGCGGCGTACATGTGCACTCGCATCAGGGCGGGCAGGTCCACGCCGGCCGGACAGGTGCCGAGGCATTCCCCGCACTGCCGGCAGTAGTCCATCTGTTCGCGGACGATCCGGTCGTCGATGAACCGCTGCTCCTCCTCGGTCAGGGTCAGGTCGTAGACGACCGAGAAATCCTCCTCCATCTCCCGGAAGGTGGTGTAGCCGGGGATGGCGGTGTGGATGAAGTCGGGCTGCAGGGCCCACTTGAGCACGGCCGTGTGCATGATCCGCCCCTCGTAGAAGCGCTGGGCTGCGGCCGGCACGCCCTGCCGGTACCAGCTCTGCATGCACTGGGTCTTCATGGCCACGATCCCGATGCCCCGGCCGGCGGCGGTCTCGAGGGCGGTGCGGAGCCCGGCGTCGGCGGCGTGGGAGTAATTCCAGGCGGTCAGGATCACGTCGTGATGCCCCGAAGCGATGGCGGCGTTGATGCAGGCGGTCATGTTGGCGTGGGTGGAGAAACCGGTGAAGCGGGCCTTCCCCTCATCCCGGAGGGAGTGCAGGGCTTCGATGATGCCGGGATCGTTCACCTCGGCCGGATCATCGACGTTGTGGAGGTAGAGGATCTCCACGTGATCGGTCTGCAGACGCTCGAGGCTGGTGTCAAAGAGGTTCAGGAGGGCCCGTTTCTTCTGTTCTGAATTCAGCCCCCGGCGCTCGCCGGGGATGAGTGCCTTGGTGGCCAGCACGATCTCGTCGCGCGCCCCCAGCTCCCGGATGACCCCCCCCACCATCCGCTCGTTCTCGCCGTTCATGTAGTAGTTGGCGGTATCGAAGTGGCGCACTCCGATCTCGTAGCTGCGCCGCACCAGCGAGGGATCGGCGGAGTTCATCACTCCCATGTTCACGACCGGCAGCCGGAATCCGGTCCGGCCCAGAGTGCGGTGGATGATCGGCCGGCTGTCTTCCTGGATCGGCCCTGCGGGAGCGGTCCCGGCAGCTGCGGCTCCGGCTTCAGATGCCCGGGCGGGGGACCGGTCCGGCAGGCCGGCCGCGACGGCACCGGCTGCTGCGGTGACCAGGAACGAGCGTCGACTGCGTCTGGGGTGCTGGTCCATCGGGTGCCTCCGCTTTTTACTCTGAGGATGTATCCCTATGGGACGGGGTCCAAAGGGAACCGCCCGGGATTCATCCCCCCGACCGTCCGCGGTTGGAGTTCCCGCCCCGGAACCGGGGCCAGGGAGCGGTCGGACTCAGTCCTCCCGAGCCGGTCCGGATCGCCACGAGGCGGCCCCGGCGGGTACCGAGATAAAGCGTTCCGTCGGATCCGAGCGCCGGGGTTCCGGTCGTCCACTCGTCATCCTGCTGCTCGAACATCCACTCCTCTTCACCCGCACTGTTCAGGGCCAGCAGGATGCCGTCGTCCATGGTGACGTAGATCCGGTTGCGGTCGTCGATCACGGGTGAGGAAAGGCAGTTCCGACCGGGGTGGGCCCAGCGCAGGGTGCCGTCGGCACCTACGGCGAAGACCGACTCCGGGCTCCAGTACAGGGCCGCCCGCGTACCGACGTAGATCGTTCCATCTGATCCGATGGCGGGCGAGAGGAAAGCCGTGCCCGACCGTTCGAAGCGCCACCGGAGCGTCCCGTCGGCCGCGATGGCGATGAGGGCGCCCTCGCCGCCCAGGTAGATCGCGCCGTCGGATCCGATGGCGGGGGACAGGCCGGTGAGGTGGTCGGCACCCCGGTACTCCCACTGCATACTACCGTCGGTCGGCTCAAACGCCCGGAGGCCGTACCCGAAAGGGATGTAGAGCGTTCCGTCGGTTCCGACCACCGGCGCGAACTGCGGATTGTACTCCAGCAGCAGACGGCCCCAGTTGAGCCAGTTGGAGGGCTCGAGGGAGTAGAAGATCCCCCAGCTCAGGCCGTAGAGGTTGTCGGCCTGACCGTAGAAGAGGGTGCCGGAGAGCCCGATGGCGGGCTCGGAAACATAGAAGCCTGCCGGAGCGTCATAGCTGAAATCCGGAGTACCCGTGTCGGTGGTCAGGGCGGTGACCGAGCTGCATCGGGTGCCGAAATAAACCCGGCCTAGACCGTCCAGAACAGGGGAAGAATAGAGCCCCTCCTCCTTGGGGTAGGAGTGTACCCAGGAGAGTTCACCGTCGGGCGTGACGGCCCAGGCGGTGAAGTCCCGCGTGGAGAAGAAGACCGTACCGTCGGCGGCCACGGCCGGAGAACCGATGATCTCGTCGGAGGCGAAGAACCGCCACCTGAGCGTGCCCGGCCCCCGCCGGTCGGGCTCGGTCGCGCAGCCGGGTGTCAGGAGGACTGCGGCGAGGGCGGCGGAGGGGATTGCGATCCGCCTTCGGAGTCTGGTGGAGATCATGGTTCCGTCTCCTTCACGGTGAAACGACGACGGTGATACGGCATCCGTGATGATGACGGGAAAGAACACGCGATGTTGACCCGGGCGCGGTCCAGGATCCGTTTTTGTGGATTATTGCGCTGCCCCGGCTCTCCCCGTGCCGGGGATGGTCTCCCGGACCGGTGGGGGATGGAGTCTGTCGGGGCGGTGCGGGAGCCGATCATTCCTCCCGCAGGATGGTCACCGGATCCACCTGCACCACCCGTCGGGCCGGGATGAAACAGGTGATCAAAGCGAGGCCCAGGATACCGGCCGACACCGTGACGAAGATCAGCGGCCCGGCTGTGCTCACATCCCGGGTCAGTGATTGCATAACCCGCGACAGAAACAGGGCGGCACCGATCCCGATCGCGAGACCGATTCCCGCCAGTTTCAAGCCTCGAGCCGCGATCATGCCCGATACCCGTCCGGGCCGGCCGCCCAGGGCGATATGGATACCGATATCGCGGCGGTGGCGGCTGGCGAAATTGGCCATCATACCGTAGATGCCGATGATGGAGAGGATCAGGGCGATGAGGGCCGTGACGCCGGTAAAGACCGTGATCTGGCGTATGGATATGAGCGACTCACCGGCCAGTTCCTCGATGGTGGCGATACCCGTGAGCGGCAGGGCTGGATCGAGGTCGTGTATGATTCGCCGGATGGTCGGGATCAGACTGATCGGATCGGTCGTGGCGGCCAGCACGGCGCATGCCGATCGGGAAGGATGAGTGAGCTGGGAGACCGGCCGGTAGACGGTACCACGGGAGGGATTCTCCAATCCGGTGTAGCATACATCACTCACCACCCCGATGACCGTGGTCCAGGGTCCATCGGTGCTGCCCGCGGGGCAGAATCGGCGCCCCACGGCACTCTCGCCGGGGAAGAAGCGGTTCGCCCAGGCTTCATCCACGATGGCGACCTGAGGGGAGTCGAGCCGGTCGCCAGCGTTGAACATGCGTCCCTCGAGCAGAGGAATGCCGAGAGTGGTGAAGTACTCGGGCGTCGCCGCCAGCCAGGGAACCGTGGGGTGGGACTGGCCGGATGGGGTGGGGTGATCCTCCAGATTGAAGTTGTTGGTCATGGGGATCTCGTTCGGCGGGCGGGCGTTGCCGAAACCGACCGCCTCTACTTCGGGAAGCATCCGCAGGCGGGTTGCGAGTGCCTCCCGGAAGTTATCGACATCACCCGGGGTGGGATAGCGACCTTCGGGAAGCGATAACCTGAAGGTCAGAATGTTGTCGGTCTCGCAGCCGATATCGGCCCGATTCAGCTGATTCAGACTCACCGTCAGCAGAACGGCACCAAGCAGGAGGGGAACGCTCAGGGCGTATTGCAACACCACCATCGTTCCATGCAGGCGCCGGATTCCGGTATCACCGGTTACCGAGCGTGAACCTGTCTGCAGCCCCCGCAATTGCCGGGATCCGGCTCCGTGCAGAGCCGGCAGCAGTCCGATCAGCAGGCAGCTCGCCAGGGTGACCACGATGAGGAAACCGACGGTGGTGCCGCTGAGACTGATCTCCTGGGAGCGGGGCAGATACGCGGCGCTTACGGCGATGATCAGCCTCATGCCGGCGGCCAGCAGGAGACCTCCCATCAGGGCGCTGCCGGCGGCCAGGATGACGCTGTCGGCCAGCAGATGCTGCATGATCCGTGTTCGGGTGGCCCCCAGAGCCGTACGCACGGCCAGTTCCCGGAGGCGATTGATGCCCCGGGCCAGGAGCAGGATGGCGGCATTGAAGGAGGCCAGCAGCAGAATCGCGCCGACGGCCCCGAAGAGGAGGAACAGACTTCCGCGTACGTGATCCACCATCATGGTTTTCAGGTCATTTATGTTCCAGAACGACTGGCGTTCGGTGAAGACATCCGGGAGGATCCGCTCGGTGAGGGTGCGGAGTTCTTCCCGGGCGGCGGCGAGGTCTGTGCCCGGATCGCGTCGGCCCAGGACGGTCAGGAAAAAAGGCCCCCTCCGGGTCGGGGGTTCCCATTGACCGGCGATGAAAAAATCATAGTCATTGTCGAGCGTACCGACTGCGCGGGGCAGGACGCCGACCAGGGTGTGTCCCCGGCTGTCGAGTTGCACGGTCTGCCCGAGGGCAGAATCATCTCCGTTCAGGAATTGTATCCAGAAACGGGAACTGACGATGACCCGGGGCTCCGATCCCGGGATTCCGTCCTCTTCGTCGAAGAGACGGCCGAGCTGGGGAGTGATGCCGAGCAGGTGAAAGTAGTTCCAGGTCACGATCTTACCGCGAACCTGTTCGGCGATCTCATTCCGGTTGAACACCTTGTTCTCCCGGGTATATCCGGCGATTTCCGTCAGGCAGGTCTCCTGTTCCTCCAGAGCGAGATAATCCACCAGCGAGAAGGGATACAGATAAGAAGGGTTCTCATTATAGATGTAGGAGAGTTCCTCTGGATTCTCATAGGGAAGCGGGCGCAGAAGAACGGCGTCGACGATGCTGAACAGGGCGGTGGTGGCGCCGATCCCCAGTCCCACTGTCAGAATGATCGTGACGGCCATGACGGGGGAGCGGGAGAGGCTGCGCAGGCTGTGGCGGAGATCAGCGGGGAATGAATGCATGGATGCCCCTCCCTTTTCAGGTGGGTTTTGGTTTCCGTACAGGGAAGTCCGGCGCGAGAGCAGGCGTCGGCCGCGTTCGAGGAGCAGCCTGACGGGGTACTGGGCGACCTGCCGGTTCAGCCACCGGCGGGCCGGGCGTTCGCCCTCGGTCGCACGGTAGTGCTCGAGCAGTTCATCGAGCTCGCTCAGCACTGCACGGGTCTCTTCAGGGGGCAGGAAGAGACGCAGGTACCGTCCGCGAACGCTCATGACACGTCATCCAGCCTGGTTTCCAGGCCGTCCCATAATCCGAACAGCCGCTGGCGGGTCTCTTTCAGGAGCCTCAAGGCGCGGGGCGTCGTCTTGAAGTAGCGTCGGGTCCGGCCTGTTTTCGGCACGGCGTGATCGTCGAAGCGGGAGGAGAGCAGTCCCTTCTCCTCGAGCCGGCGCAAGACGATATAGACGGCGGCCTGGGAGGGGCGCTTGCCGGTGCAGCGTTCGATCTCCAGAACGATGGGCACGCTGTAGGCTTCCTCTCCAAGCCGGAGGATGGCCAGGAGGACCTGGTGCTCGAATTCCCCGAGAGTGTCGCGCACGTCTTTACCTCCATAACAATGTTAGTGATACATTTTGTGATACGCTTTCGCGGTGACGGCGGTTTCGTAAAAACAATGTTAGTGAGATCGCGGGGGTCGCCGAGATCGTTGATCGGATGTTCCGGGTTGTCGGGTCCGTGCACAGAAGAGTGACGTCAGGCGGGGGGGACGAGGATCAGTTCCAGATATCTGGCCCCGGGTACCGGATTGCGGCGGTAGGGGGGTGTCTCGGTGAATCCCAGCGAGCGGTAGAGGGCATGGGCCGTCTGCATCGCAGGCACCGTATCGAGACGCATCGCGGTATAACCCAGCTCGCGGGCCCGGTCAATGATGGCGGTGGCCAACTGCCGGCCGATACCACGGCTGCGGGCGGCCGGGGAGACGAACAACCGCTTCATCTCGCAGATGTCGTCCTCGATCAGACGGAGGGCGACGCATCCCACCGGTTCGTCGTCGAGCAGCGCGAGCAGGAGGATCCCCCCGGGTGGAGCGTACTCGCCGGGAAGGACAGCCAGTTCATGGGCGAAATCCTGGAATCCGAGGTCGAATCCGAGTGAAGCCGCATACTCCCGGAAGAGAGTCCGGATAACGTCGATCCGTTCTTCTGTGTCGACCGTTACGATGCGGATCTCGCTGCTCATGGTGGCGGTCCTCGTATCGGGAGTGAACGCTGGATATCGGTGCCGGCATTCCTGCCCCGGTACCGGCGCCCCCGAGATCATAGAGGATCAGCAGCCCTTGTCGAAGACGATCCGCCAGCGGCCGTCGGATTCGCGCCGCCAGATCGAGTTGAAGGTGCCGATGACCTTGCCTTCGGGATCCCTGGTCGGTCCCGGACGCAGCGCCAGGGTGCCCGAAGCGAGCACCTCGACGATCTCGGGTTCCCACGAGAACGGCGCGCGGGGACCGTCGAACAACGGTTTCCAGCTCTCGGCCACGGCCTGTTTGCCGCGGATCGTGTTCTGCGTACCGAAGAAGATCGCCTCGTCGCTCAGGAATGATGTGAAGGCCTCATGATCCCGGTCGGCCATGGTTTTGGCGAACGCCCGTTCGGTCGCACGAACCTGCTCAGTGAGGTCGGCCCCTGCAGAATGATCCGTACTACCG
>CAYSYY010000101.1:0-9961 GCA_964435265.1 uncultured Gemmatimonadota bacterium | reverse complement strand
ATCGGGTACATGGTGCTGGGGCTGAGCCTGGCCAACGAGGCGGGCCTGACCGGGGGGATAGTGCACCTCTTCAACCACGCCCTGATGAAGAGCGGGCTTTTTCTGGTCATGGCGGCGGTGCTGCTGCGCACCGGCGCCACCACCATGGAGGCCGTGCGGGGTCTGGGCCGGCGCATGCCCTGGACCATGGCGGCTTTCGTGACCGGGGGCCTGAGCCTGATCGGGGTGCCGCTCACGGTCGGTTTCGTGAGCAAGTGGTACCTGGTGAAGGGAGCCCTCCAGGCGGGCCTGTGGCCGGTGGCCGTGCTGGTGCTGCTGAGTTCGCTGCTGGCCGTGATCTACATCTGGCGGGTGGTCGAGGCGGCCTACTTCCAGTCCGCTCCGGCGGACGCGCCGCCGGTGCGTGAAGCTCCCCCGAGCGTGCTGATCCCGCTCTGGCTGCTGATCGGAGCCACCCTCTTCTTCGGCGTCTTCACCTCGCTCAGCGTCGGCACCGCCGGCGGGGCCGCCCGGATGCTCCTGGGGGTGGGGGCGTGAGTCCGGAGACCGGCATCGGCCTGGCCGTGCTCTGGCCGCTGGCCGGGGCCGGGCTGGTGGTGCTGCTGCGGCGCTGGCCCAACCTGCGCGAGGCGGCCAGCCTGCTCACCGCCGCGAGCCTGTTCACCCTGATCGCGGCCGTCATCCTGCCGGCGGTCTCGGCCGGCGCTCGCCCCCGGCTCGATCTGGTCGAGGTAATCCCCGGGCTCAGCCTGGCCTTTGAGGTCGAACCGCTGGGGATGCTCTTCGCCCTGGTGGCCTCGGGGCTGTGGATCGTCACCACCCTGTACTCGATCGGCTACATGCGCGGGCACGGCGAGCACAACCAGACCCGCTTCTACGTCTGCTTCGCCCTGGCTATCACCGGCGCGGTGGGCGTCGCCTTCGCGGCCAATGTCTTCACCCTCTTCGTCTTCTACGAAGCGATCACCCTCTCGACCTATCCCCTGGTCACCCATCACGGCACCGAGACGGCGAAGAAGGCGGGCCGGACCTATCTCGGCATACTGATGGGAACCAGTATCGGTCTGCTCCTGCTGGCACTGGTATGGACCTACCTGGCGGCCGGCACGACCGACTTCCGCCCCGGCGGGATCCTGGCCGGCCGGGTCGACGGGTGGCACCTCGGCGTGCTGCTGGCGCTCTATGCCTTCGGCACCGGCAAGGCGGCCCTGATGCCGTTTCACCGCTGGCTCCCGGCTGCGATGGTGGCCCCCACCCCGGTCAGCGCCCTGCTGCACGCCGTGGCGGTGGTCAAGGCCGGGGTCTTCACCGTGATGAAGGTGGCCGTCTACATCTTCGGGACCGACCTGCTGGGCTCGAGCGGGGCCTCGGGCTGGCTCACCTGGGTCGCGGCCGCCACTATCCTGATCGCGTCGGGCGTGGCCCTGACCCGGGACAACCTCAAGGCCCGGCTGGCCTATTCGACGGTCAGCCAGCTCTCCTACATCGTGCTGGGAGCGGCTCTGGCGACGCACTGGAGTGTGGTGGGGGGGAGCATGCACATCGTCATGCACGCCTTCGGCAAGATCACGCTCTTCTTCTGCGCCGGCGCCATCATGGTCGGGGCCCACAAGGGCGAGGTGAGCCAGATGGACGGACTGGGCCGGCGTATGCCCCTGACCTTCCTGGCCTTCCTGATCGGTTCCTTGAGCGTGATCGGACTGCCGCCCCTGGGCGGTTCGTGGAGCAAGTGGTTCCTGATCCTGGGTGCGGCCGAGGCCCACCGGCAGGTCATGATCGGGGTACTGATGGTGAGCTCACTCATGAGCATCGGCTACCTCATGCCGGTAGTGGGCCGGGCTTTCTTCCGCCCGCTCCCCGCCGAAGACGACCACGGGGGCCGGGACCACGGACCGGATACGGGACACGGTCACGAGCACGGCGCCGGGCTCGGTCCCGCGCCGGCGGCCGGAACGGGGGAGAGGGGACGGCTCGCCCGTCTGCTCGGAGTCGAGCACATGCTCCCCCACTGGCAGGTCGGAGGCGGGATCCGCGAAGCGCCGCTGCTGTGTGTGCTGCCGCCGCTGCTGACGGCGCTCGGCTGCATTTTCCTCTTCTTCTATGCCGACCGCCTCTTCCAACTCCTCAACGGGATCGGCTGAGCTCATGAACGGTGCCCGCAACACGACCGATCACGAACCCGGAGCGGAGAACATGACCGGGCAGGCCGGTGTACCGGGAGGCTCGCCCGACGGGAACGTGAAGGGGGAACGCCGGTACTGGCTCGATGAGCCCCGCCACGTGGACTGGATCGTCTACACGCTGTACGGCGTCTGTGCCGCCCTGATAGGGATCGATCTGCTGCTGCCCAGGCAGGTCCATTTCGCATTCGAGAAGTGGCTGGGTTTCTATGGCTTCTACGGTTTCATCGGGTGTGTGATGCTGGTTCTGATAGCCAAGGTACTGCGGTTACTGGTGAAGCGGCCGGAGGATTATTACGAGGGCAGGGGTCTCTTCGACCGCACCCGCGATCTCTTCAACAAAGCGAGCGGCCGCGATGTTTGAGATCCTGCCGCCGGGCACCATCCTCATACTGGGGGCGTTACTCTTCATCATCCTCAAGGGACGGTACCGGAAGACCTGGCTGCTCCTGCTGCCGCTGTTGAGTGCGATTCACCTGTTGAGTTTCGAATCCGGGTACACGCTCCATATGGAGCTCTTCGGCTATGAGCTGACGCCGATCCGGATCGATCGACTCAGCCTGGTGTGGGGGTATATCTTCCACATCGCCGCCTTCCTGACGGCCCTTTTCTCCATCCATGTGGACGACCGGACCCAGCACGTGGCCGGGGTGATGTACATCGGCAGCGCCATCAGTGCCGTCTTCGCCGGCGACCTGATCACTCTCTTCGTGTTCTGGGAACTGACGGCCGTCACTTCGGTGTTCCTGATCTGGGCGCGGCAGAGCGAACGGGCCTACCGGGCCGGCACCCGCTATCTGGTCATACAGGTGGGTTCCGGGGTGCTGCTGCTCGCGGGGATCATCCTGTGGGTGTCACGCGGGGGGTCGCTGGAATTCGGTCATATCGCCTCCCGGATCAGCCTGCGGGACCTGCCGGTGCTGCTGATTTTCCTCGCCTTCGGCATCAAGGCCGCCTTCCCGCTGCTGCATAACTGGCTCCAGGATGCCTACCCTGAGGCGACCGTTACCGGCACCGTCATCCTGAGCATCTTCACGACCAAGCTGGCCATCTACGCTCTGGCGCGCGGTTTCGCGGGTACCGAATGCCTGATCTGGATCGGCGCGGTCATGGCGATATTCCCCATTTTCTTCGCGGTTATCGAGAATGACCTGCGGCGGGTGCTGGCCTACAGCCTGAACAACCAGCTCGGCTTCATGGTCGTCGGCATCGGCATCGGTTCCGCCCTGGCGCTGAATGGTGCGGCCGCTCACGCCTTCGCCAACATCCTCTTCGAGGGGCTGCTCTTCATGGCGATGGGGGCGGTGCTGTTCCGCACCGGTACGATCAACGGTTCCGATCTGGGCGGATTGTATAAAACGATGCCGTGGACGACGGTGCTCTGCACGATCGGGGCGGCTTCGATCTCCGCTTTCCCGCTCTTCAGCGGTTTCGTCACCAAGTCGCTCATCATGACAGCCGCCGCCGAGGAGCACTACACCGTGGTCTGGCTGATGTTGCTGTTCGCCTCCGCCGGTGTATTCCACCACGCGGGTATCAAGATCCCGTACTTCGCCTTCTTCGCTCACGATTCGGGCCGGCGTCCGAAGGAAGCACCGTGGAACATGCTCACCGCGATGGCGATCACGGCGGCACTCTGCCTGCTGATCGGTATCGTCCCCGGCTCCCTGTACTCGATCCTGCCCTTCAGCGTGGAGTACGAACCCTACACAACTTCTCACGTGATCACCCAGATCCAGCTGCTGTTCCTGGCCTCGATGGCCTTTACCTGGCTCAACCGGACCGGGATCTACCCGCCCGAGTTGCGATCCACCAACCTCGACTTCGACTACACCTATCGCCGGCTGCTGCCGGCGGTGGTCGGAGTGACCCTGACGGTGGGGAGCCGGGCGTGCCACGAACTCACCGCTCTCGTCCGCGCCGTGGGAAGCTTGATCTCCCGCGGGATCTACCGCCTGCACGGTCCCGAGGGGGTCTTCGCCCGCACCTGGTCCACCGGCGCCATCGCCTTCTGGGCCGTCCTGGGACTGGGCTTCTATCTGCTGCTCTACTTCCTGCTGTAGCACCCGTTTGTTGTATCCGGTCGCGAGGGAACGTCAGAAGCGGATCCGGATCCCCGCATTGATCAGCAGCGGCACATCGAGGTAGTGGGAGCGGTCCCAGTCATCGCTCGTGCCGCCGGCCTCGGGTCCGGGATCGTCGGCCCGGCCGGTGCGGGTATAGACCAGGAGCGCGTTGCGGCGGTCGAAGAGGTTGCGCACATCGGCGAAGAGGTCGAGGTCGAGCCCGAAGAGGGTGATCTCGCGATCCAGGCGCAGATCCATCCTCACGCTCCACGGCATCCGCGCCGAGAGATAGCCATCCTCCTCACCCTCGCTCGTCACCGGCGTGTAGGGACGGCCCGAGGCCGCCCGCAGCACGACACCGGCCGAAGTCCTCTCCAGCGGCCGGAGTCCGGCCAGCCGCGGGCCCCGACCTTTCTCGAACCTCAGGTTGAGGAGCCCGGTGACGGTATGAGTGCGGTCCCACGGGGCCGGGCTGAGCCGTTTCGGCATCGTCTGAAGGTTCTGTTTATCATTGAATCCCGTCCAGGGGTCGGCCCGGTTGTACGCGCTCTCGAGGGCGGTGTACTCGAGCCGCCCGCTCCAGGCGCCCCGCCACCGCCGCTGCAGCCGGAGCGAGAACTCCCGGATGCGGGCGGTATCGACGTTCAGGAAGATGGTGTAGCTGTAGGGATTGCTCACCCCGCCGAAGAAGGCCGGCACCAGCTCGGCGCTCGCCAGGGCGTTCACATCGCGGGCCCGGAAGGCGGCCTCGAGCCCCAGATCGGGGGTGAGCTGGTGCCGCAGGCCGAAGGTGAAGACCGCACTCGTCTCCGGAGTGAGGGCGGGGTTGCCGATCAGGGGTGAGGAATCCGCCAGCTTGCCCTGAATGAAGAGCATCTGCCAGGGCGGCGGGCTGACATAGTGCCCGTAGTCGGCGTAGACGGCCGTGCGCTCCGAGAGGGGGTGGGCGAGTCCGAGATGCGGTGAGATCCGGCGCTGCGTGGCGGCCTGCTTCTCCGGCGCCGTCTCGGGATCGAAGGGGTCGATCACGAGGTTCCCTTCCTCATCCATCGGATCGCGCGGGGAGAGCCAGTGGGGCATGTCGCGACCCCGGTAGGCGTCACAGCGCAGCCCCGCCTCGAGGATGAGATCGTCACCGGTGACGTGGACGGTGATCCAGCCGGCCGCCTCCCAGGGATTGAACCGGTACTCGATGATCCCGGGAGGTGTCAGGGCGGGGTTGTCGATCTCGTGCTCCTTGAAAGTGAGCCAGCGACCCTCGCCCCCGGCGGTGAACCGCAGACCGGGTCCCGGCTCGGTGCTCAGATCGATCCTGAGGGTGCGCCGGATCTGCGCCTCATCGCCGTACCAGCGGTCGGAGCCGTCGTTGAACGAGGAGCCGGTCTCGAGCCGGGCGTACCCATGACGTCGTCGATACTCGTCGTCGGGATCGAAGGGGAGCGGCTCCAGGGTGACGAGGGTCATCGGATCGTCGGGGGTCCAGAGGGGATGCCCGAGGGAATCGGTCAGGGTGTAGCAGTTGTCGTAGCTCGGCGACCAGCCGGCGGCGTTGACCCAGCGCTCGACCCGCATGGTGGTTTCCCGCGAGGCGTATTCGGCCCGCAGGGTTCCGCGCAGGTCGGGGCGCGACAGGAACGACCACCGCAGGGTGAGGCGGTCGGAGTCTAGCCGGCGCCGGTTCCGCTCGTTCGGCCAGTCGATCACCCCGGTACCGGGGATGATCTCCGACGGATCGGCGGCATCATACCGGGGTGAACCCAGGACCGCGTTCTGTTCGATCTCAGAGGGGAGACCGGCGAACATGGTGTAGCGCCAGGGGTGGGTGTAGGGCATCCGCTCGCTGTGGGCCCGCAGGGCGGATAAGTGCACGGTGCCGAGTTCCTCCTGCCGCCAGGAGAGCGATGCCAGGACGTCCCAGCCGGTCCGCTGCCCGTATCCGAGCCAGCCGCTGTAGATATCGAGCGGTTCGATCGCCCGGCCGTCCGGTCCCCACTGGCTGTAGACCGAGCTCTCCTCGTAGGTGATCGGCGGCCGGAAGGAGGCGGGATCGGCCGGATCGACCGACCGGTCGAAGGTGAGGCCGTCCTTGTGCACCGCCATGTCCCGCCCGGTCCGGGCCGAACCGGACAGCATGAGGGTGAGGCCGGCCGAGGGCAGGGGGCCGCCGAGGTAGCCGTCCACGACGGTCAGGTCGCGCACATCATCGGCCGCCCGGCCGCTCACTTCACTCGATCCCACCTCGACTTCGGCCCGCCAGCTCGAACCACCGCGCCGGGTGACGAGGCTCACCACTCCGCCCAGGGCGTTGGGGGTGCCGGCTCCGATCCCCCCGGACTGGATGATCAGGCCTCCCAGGCCCGCCCGGGGGATCTCCTCGGGGATCCCGCTGTAGCTGAGTTCGCACAGCCGCAGACCGTCGAGGATGAAAGCCGTCTGTCCCGCCCGCGCCCCGAACAGATGGAACTCGGTGATCCCCCGGTCGCGGTAACGCGGCCGGCGATTCCGTTCATCCCACTGTTCGGTATAGCCGGCCTGCAGGGCGACGATCTCCTCCAGGGTCAGGGCAGGGAGGTGAGCCATCTCGAAGGAATCGATCGTCACGATCCCGAACGGTCGTTGCCAGGCGAGGGTGTCGGTGAGCGCGGTCACCGTCGAGTCACGACGTCCCGACATCCGATGAGCGGCCGGATGGTCCGGGATCTGCGCCTTGACGGCAGGAGCCGGCAACAGGCTGAGGAGGAGGAGGAGGAGGAGGAGATATGCCGGCGTGCGTGATTTCAGCACCGGATTGCGATTCACGTACCTTCCCCGGGACATCTTCCTCACCTACCTGATGATGGCGAACTTGCCGACCTTCTGCCGGCCGTCGTCGGTTTTCACGATATAGAGGTAGAGGCCGTAGGCGACCTCCATGAACTCGTACGACCAGAGGTTCCAGTCCACCGTGCCGATGCGGTCGGAGTTGTAACCGCGGTCACCGGCTACGGCGGTGGCGCTGCCGTGGTGATCGAGTATCGTGATGAGCTCTCCGGTCAGGGTGTAGATCGATATGGTGCAGTTGGCGGGCACGTTGCGGAACTGGATCTTGCGGTCGTTCTCCCCCCCGTCCCAGGCCGCATAGACCCGGTAGGGATTGGGGACCACGGTGATGGCATCGAGATCGACGTCTTCGGTTGCGATCCGGGGCGCCTGGGTGGTGAAATCGAAGCTCTGACCGAGATGGTACTTCAGGGTGCGCCAGGGCTGCAGGGTCCAGACATCCCCCACCGACCAGAGGGCATGGGCCGGATCGCACTCGGCGAAGGCCAGCTCGTAGATCCAGTCGGAGCGGCTCAGGCTGTCGGCGGGCACGGGGAGCCAGTAGGTGTCATCGGTGGGAGGATGCAGGTTCGAGAAATCGATCGGATCGCCACCCGCGTCGAGATACGGCACGTTCGTGATGATGATTCTGTCGGTGCCGTCCCACTCGCCGGTGCGGCTGGAAGTGTTCCAGGGGGGACCGAGGGCGGCCGAGTCGATCACGACGGGGTAGAGCCGCACTCCGCTGTCGATATCCCACACCTCGAAAGGCACCCGCACCGGTGCCCGGGTGACGGCATCGTGACCCCGGCTTGAATCGGCTCCGGCGGGCAGCCAGCCGGTGAAGCGCAGTTCGAGATCATCCATGAAACCGGTGATGCTGGCCCGGTTGTAGCGGTCGTCAACCTCCTCCAGGTAAGCCCGGGCGGTCGCGACGGTGAACGAAGTGTCGGGAGCGGTATCGGCTGCCTGCATGAAGGCATAGATCCCCCCGTCACCGCGGTTGGGCTGGGTGACCTCGAACCGGCAGCCGTCGAAGACCTCGCTCCAGCCGGTACCCTGGCCGGTGACATGGCAGGGAGCATACAGGAGGACCGAGGTAAAGTGGCCATGGTAAAGGTAGGTGAGATCGAGCCCGGCCCGGTGATAGATGAGTCCGCTGAAGAAGGGCGATGCAATAAAGGATCCGGGGGTGATCTCGAGCCGGTAGGAGCGGTCGGTCACCCGGGCGTCGTCGACGACCTGAAGGTGGATCGAGGACGAACGCTCATCGGAGGCAGCCAGCAGGATCACGTGCTCTCCCGGTGATACTCCTTCGATCTGCCCGGAGTGATACCCCGAGGGCCGGGGGCCGGCGATGACCGCGATGACGGTGGGTGCCTCGGGAGACGACCCCAACGGGCTCTCCTGTGACGCAGCGGTCTGCACACCGTTCTGGAAGGCGCCGTGGTCGTAGCTGGTGATGGCGTACCAGTACTCGATCCCGTCGATGGCGGTCGTGTCGGTCCAGGAGAACTGCAGGCCGGTATCGCTGCCGAGGAAGCGGCCGCTCAGGGGATCGGTGCCGGTGATGCCGTTGGCCAGATCGTACCGGGCGACCGGCACCCAGCCGAGGACGTTCCCCCGATCATCCCGACGAACCGCTCCCCAGCTCCGGCCCCGGTCGTGCGATCGGTAGACGCGGAAGCCCTCGAAATCATACTCCCCGGTGCCGCGATCGATGGTGAGGAGGCTCGCCTGACCGTCCCAGGTCAGCGTGGTCGCTCCGCTCGGGGCGTAGGAAATGGGATAGACATGGATGCGGGGGTCGAAATCCCGGCCGTGGGGGCCGGCCTGAACGCCGTTGGTACGCAGGCCGGACGGAGCCGCCGGGGCAGAGGGTTCGGCGAACCGCAGGTTGAAGACCCGGATCGCAGCATCGGCCGCGGCCAGCATCTGCGGCTCGGTGTAACCGCCGACGAAGGCCAGGATGTAGTCGAAACTCTCCCCCGGCGCCATCGTCATCGGCCCGGCGGCGGCATAGTAGAAGAGGTCCGCCTCGTGTTTCCAATTCGGATAGGCGGCCATGAAGTCGGCTTCGGTCTGCTTCAGAACCGGCTGGCCGCCGTTGGTGCTCACCTTCCAGACCAGCTCGGCCTGGGAGGGATCCATGAGTGAGAGCTCACCCGAGATCGCCCCGTAGAGCGCGCTCTCGTTGCCGAGGACGCGGTCGTTGTAGTCGAGCAGGGCCAGCCGGGTCAGGATCTCATCGGGGGTATCGACCGGTGTGCCCGTCTCGTCGCGCCTGAAGGATCCAGTGGGTGTTTCGAGCCAGAGGGTGCCGACCCAGGAGAGCGGCTCGCCGGATTCACCCAGGTAATCCGAAAGCCGGTGGGTACCGGCCAGGGAGTCGTAGACGGCGCTCACCGCGTAGATGTGCTGCCGTTCGGGATCGTAGCGCAGGCGGGCTCCCGTCCAGTTGTTCACCGTCGGATTGCCCGAATCCACGATCTGGCCGAGGTAGACACCGGTGAAATGCCAGGGGGAGAGATTGCGGAACTCGTATTGAAAGTAGACGATATTCCGGTCGAAGTTCGCCAGAGCCCGGAACCGCACTTCTATCCCCAACGCTCTGCTCTGGCCATCCCCCTCCCGATCGGCATAGGCGTCGTTGAAGATGCAGTAGCACTCCCGGTCGGCCACCCGCTTCCATTTCTGCCAGGTAGTGGTCCCGAACCAGACCGCTGCATCATCCTCCGGAGCCGGCCAGGTGCCGGCGTACGGTCCCGTATGCGGCCAGGTGGCGGGCATGTCGCTGTGGGCAAAGACGGGGTAGTCCCACTGAGGGGTGCTGAACAGGTCCCCCCGGGCACCGTCGCGGGCCTCCCAGTCGAGTTTCGTGATGGAGTGGTTATCGGAGTTCTCATGCACGATCGG
>CAYSYY010000100.1:0-9967 GCA_964435265.1 uncultured Gemmatimonadota bacterium | reverse complement strand
CCGTCCTCGAGATCGATCCCGAACTGCCGATCGCCAACGTCGCCACCATCGAAGACCTGATCGCCGGCTCGATCGGAGATCAGCGTACGATCATGCTTCTGCTCGTCATCTTCGCTCTTTTCGCCATTATCCTGGCCTCGCTCGGGATCTACGGCGTCATGTCGCAGATAGTCGGGGAGCGTACCCGGGAGGTCGGGGTGCGGATGGCCTGCGGCGCTTCGGGGAGTTCGGTGGCCGGACTGCTGCTCAAGCGGGGTCTGCGTCTGGCCGCCCTCGGGACGGTCGCGGGCATCATGGCGGGCGCTATCGCCGCCCTCTTCCTCGGCGAAACCATCAGGAGCCAGCTCTACTCCGTGCAACCCTTCGATCCCCTCACCCTCGTGATCGTAACGGTCCTCATCCTCCTGGTGGCCACTGTCTCGACCCTGCTGCCCGCAGTGCGCGCCGCCCGGCTTGATCCGGTGATCTGCCTGCGCGCGGAATAACGCGGCCGACCGGCCTCCTCACCCTTCTCCCCGGCGGCTCCCGGGGTACCGGCCCCGGGAGCCTTCACCTGTCCTCAGAGAACATTTCCCGAGTAACTTTCGTCCGCCTGGGAGCGTAATACTCCATGGTACGAAATATCATGGTATGGAGTATCGCGCCACGGAGTACAGCGCGACTTCCTTCGTACCGGCAGGCGGCGGAACGGACTCCAGACAGGGAGACACCGATGTTCAGGCCGGAACTGAAGCGGGGCAGCATGGAGATGCTGATCCTGGCCACCCTCGAAGGTCAAACCCGGCACGGCTGATCGAGAGCCGCTCGGGCGGCCGGCTCGAGTTCCTCGTTTCGAGCCTCTACTCGGTCCTCTACCGCATGGAGCACAAGGGCTGGATCAAGGGACGGTGGGTCGAGAAGAAGGGGGAACGCCGCCGCTGCTACTACTCTCTGACGGACGAGGGCGGGAAGGTCCTCACGCGGCAGCGCCAGGAGTGGGAAGCCTTCACTCTGGCGGTCAACGAAGTGATGGGAGAGAGCCATGCGTGACTGGGAGCAGTTCGTGCGGCAGAACCTGCCGCTGCCCGAGCTCGACGAACTCAAGGACGAGCGGATCATCAGCGAAGTGGCCGACCACCTGGAGGATCTATACCGGGAGGCCATCCGACGCGGCGTCTCGGTCGAGGCCGCCGAGGAATTCGTCCGGTCCCGGATGGGTGATCTCGATGCGGCCGCGATCGATCTGATCCGCTCCGAACGGCCTTCGACCCGGGCGGAGGTCGACGCCTGGTTCGCGCAGCGCGCCCAGGCCGTCGCGGCGAACGGGCACGGCCGCCGGATCCTGGCCGATCTCGGGCAGGACCTGCGGCACTCGCTGCGCTCGCTCTCCAGGCGCCCCGGTTTCGCGATCATCAGCGCCCTGATCCTGGCCATCGGGATCGGCGCCGTGACGACCGTCTACAGTACCTACCATGCGGTCGTTCTGCGCCCCATGCCCTTTCACGAACCCGAGCGGCTGTTCTGGATCTGGGAGGTGACGCCGGCCGGGCAGTTCAACTCGCTCTCGGCGTTCGATTTCTTCGATCTGCGCGAGCGGACCCATTCCTTCGAGTCGGTCTGCGCCCGCTACGTCTTCCGCCCCTCGGTCATCGTCACCGGCACGACCGAAGCCGACCGGGTCGGAGCCATGATCGTCTCGAACGATTTCTTCTCCACCCTCGGCGTGGCCCCCGCCCTCGGTCGCGGCTTCCTGGAAGCCGAGATGGAACCCAGCGCGGCTCCGGTGTGCGTGATCAGCCACGGCTTCTGGCAGGACCGGCTCGGTGGTGCCGCCGGCGTGGTCGGCTCCTCCCTCACCATCGATGGCGGGCCCTGCGAAGTCGTCGGCATCATGCCGTCCGGGTTTGCCTTCCCCTCGGGAGTCGATATCTGGGTCCCGCTCACCCGTGATGCCGGCTATGCCCAGGGACGTGGGAACAACAACTTCTTCCTCATCGCCCGGCTGGCCGACGGCGTGACGGCCGAGCAGGCGGACGAGGAAACGGCCGCCATCATGGCCCAGATCGCCGAGGAGAATCCCAGTGAGAAAGAGGGCTTGAGCGTGGTCCACCAGCCACTGCACGAGGTCTTCTACGGCAGCCTGCGTCCCATGATGCGGACCTTCCTGGCGGCGGTGCTGCTGGTGCTCCTGATCGCCTGTGCCAACATCTCTTCCCTCTTCCTCGCCCACGCCACCTCGATGCAGCAGGAGGTCGCCGTCCGGTTCGCCCTGGGCGCCACCCGCTGGCGGGTCGTCCGGCGCCTGCTGACCGAGAGTCTGCTGGTCGCCCTGAGCGGCGGCGGGCTCGGACTGCTCGTCACCGTGGGGGGAATCGCGGCCGTCCGGAACTTCGCCGCGGCCAGCCTGCCGCGGGCCGGCGAGATCGGCATCGATGGCAATGTGATCCTCGTGGTCGCCGTCGTCACGATCCTCTCCGGCCTCGTCTTCGGCATCATGCCGGCCCTGCGCAGCACCCGTTTCGCCCTGGCCCGCACGATCAAGGAAGGCCGGGCGGTCACCGAAGGGATCGGTGGGATGAGACTGCGCAGCCTCCTGGTGATCGGTCAGGTGGGGCTCAGCCTGATCCTGCTCATCAGCTCCGGTCTGCTGCTGCGCAGTCTGGCTCACCTGCAGCACACCGATCCCGGCGTCGAGGTACCGCGCCTGCTCAACCTGCGGCTGCAGATCCCCGCCTTCACCTACGACACAGAAGAGAAGCAGGTCCTCTTTTTCACCGGCCTGATCGAACATCTCACGGCCCGCCCGGAGATCGCCGGCGCGGCCTGTGCCGATCAGTTGCCGTTCCAGGGGGACGGCCCCTGGAACGGGCTCCACCGGCCCGAGAATCCGCCCGAGAAACCCGAGGACCTCCTGCGGGCGCATCGGCGGATCGTTTCCGACGGTTACTTCCGGACCCTCGGCATCCCGCTGCTGGCCGGACGGGAATTCACCGCGACCGACGCCGAGAACTCGCCGCCGGTCGTGGTGGTGAACCGCGCCCTGGCCGAGGCGTACTTCCCCGGCGAACAGGCTATGGGAAAGACCCTCGCCTGGGGCAGCGATTACATCATGGAGATCGTGGGTATCGTGGGGGATGTGTTCGAATCGGGACCGGGATCGGTCGTCATGCCCATGTTCTATCTGCCCTTCCGGAAGTTCCCGGACGCCACCATGGAACTGACCGTCCGGGCCACCGGCACTCCCGAGATGCTCACGACCACGGTCCGTCAGGTGATCCAGGAGATGGACCGGAACATCCCCATCTGGAACGTTCAGACGATGGAGTCACGTTTCGATGCCACCCTGGCCGGCAACCGTCTCCAGACCCTGCTGCTCGGCATCTTCGCCGCGGTGGCCCTCGTCATGGCGACCATGGGACTGTTCGGAGTGCTGACCTACTTCGTGAACCAGCGCACGCACGAGATGGGTATCAGGATCGCTCTGGGGGCCGGCCGCAGGCAGATCCTGGGCGTCGTCATCCTCAGGGGTCTCGCGCTCACGCTGATCGGGATCGTCGTGGGGCTCGGGGGCGCCGTGGCCTTCACCGGATTGCTGGAGAGCATGCTCTTCGAGACTCCGGCGGTCGAACCGCTCACCTTCCTCACCACCTCGGTCATCCTTGCCCTGGTGGCGATCGTCGCCTGCCTGGTGCCGGCGGGCCGGGCGGTGCGGGTCGATCCTCTGACCGTGATGCGAACCGAATAGCGCCGCCTCCCGAGACCGTTCATGGTACCACGCCCGCCGGAGCGTTCATCCGGCGGGCGTTCCTTTCCTCGTGATCAGTGAACCGCTCGGAAGGGCGGGACGGGATCGAGGTCAGATATAGTACCAGTGAAAGTAGCCGGAGAAATCCTCGAGATGCTGCTCGATCGACTGCGGTACTTCACTGGTGAAGAGATCCAGCCGGGTGAGGCTCTCCACGGCCGCATCCCGGGATCCCGCCGTGGCCAGACGCTTCGCGATGCCGATATTGACGTCATGGATGTTCCGGTAGATCTCGGCCAGCCCCTCCATTCCCAGATCAGGTTCCCCGCCCCGCCGGGCGACGAAATACTGGGCGAGCATGTACATGCTGGCGGCCCGGTAGATCGTCTCGGCCACCGAACCGATCGGCAGATGGAAGCGGGCCATGGGCCGGAAGGGCGCCAGATGCGGACAGCCGCTGATTGGCATCAGGATGCCGACCAGCGATCGCAGGGCATCCTGCAGGGTCGTGTGGGCGGAATACATTCTCTCCTTCGTCTTCACCTCCAGGTCGACCTCCTCGTTGGAGAGATGCCGGCCGAATCCCTGGATCACCTGGAACATCCGCAGGGCCAGAGGACAGTACTGGCATTCACTCACGGGAAGAGGGCAGTTGGTACACTGTCCGAAGGTCAGATCCACCCAGGCGGGGACCGAGACGGTCCGCCACTCCTTGCAGGCCAGGTTCCCGGGATCGAGCTGCAGTTCGAGCTCAATCGGTTTCGCCTTCTCGAACCGGAAGGTGTACCTGATGGGGATGAATTCACTCATGAGTCGGCACCTCGTGCGGCGGTTCTGAATCCAGTCGATAGCGGATCGGGTGATCAGGCCCGCTCCATCGTATCCGGATCGGATTCTGTCCGGCCAGTTTATTCGACGCGATGATACCGACATTTCTCAGCTTTGAGGTTGCATCGTCTATCGGCGGGGATAGAATCGACACGAACGATATAGACACCAGGCGCAGACGGGAGGAACCGGAGCGATGGATACGGCCAAGATAGCTTTCCTGAAGGAGTGCCCTCTGTTCTTCGGTTTCCATGAAGGGCAGTACGCCTCGCTCAGCGATCTGGCCTGTACCCACGAGTATAATCCCGATGACACGGTCATCGCCGAGGATGCCCCCGGGGATACGTTTTTCATTCTCATGGACGGCGAGATCAACATCGAGAAGCGGGCCCCCGACGGCGGTCGGCATATCCTCACCACCCTGGACAAGCCGGGCGATTTCTTCGGGGAGATGGCGATCGTGGACGTGCGCCCCCGTTCCGCCTCGGCTCGGGCGAAGGGGAAGACCCGCATCCTCTCCGTCTCCAAGGACGATCTATTGAAGCTCTTCGAGGAATACGAGGAGCTGATGATGCTGGTACCCTACAACATCGCCCGGGTGCTCTCGGAACGGTTGCGCGCGGCCGACGACACCATGGCCGCGGTCTCGGGTTGAACCGTCAGGGAGTGTACCGTTCCAGGACGCTCACCTGCCCGGTACTGTTGTACCCGCCGGCGACATAGAGCCGGCCGTGGATTACTCCCGCTGCGGCATATCCGCGGGGGGTCGGCATCGGATCGAGCGATAACCAGTAGTCCCGGGCCGGTATGTAGACTTCGAGGGCATCGCAGATCACTCCCTCGGTCTGAACCCCCCCAGCCACATACAGACAGCCGCCGATTACCCCGGCGCAGGCATGAGCCCGGGGAGTGGGCATGGAGGCACCGGTCGTCCAGGTATCTGCGGAGGGATCGTAGATCTCAAGGAGGCCGTTCAGGGGCCATCCACCGACGACGTACAGGCGGCCGTCGATCACCCCCGCCGCCGCCGCGGAGCGGGCGGTTGGTGCCGGTGAACAGAGCATGTATTCCGAATACCACGTATCGTAGCAGATCACCTCGTCGAGGTACTCGCTCAGGGTGAATCCCCCGGCGAGATAGAGCCGTCTGCCGATGGTACAGGCCGCCGTCCGGTAGCGGACCGACGGCAGAGAGGCACGTGCCTGCCATCGCTCTTCGTCCGGTTTGTAGGCCTCCATCGTCCCCAGCGGGACCTGGGCTCCGTCGATCCCGCCGGCAACGTAGATCCAGCCACCGATCATACCGGCGGCCGCTTCCAGCCGGGGCGTCGGGATATCCACCCCCCGTCTCCACCGATCGGCACCCGGCCGGTAGATGAAGACCGATGGGGAAGCGGTGAGATCGGGGAGCGCTCCGCTGATGACGTAGAACTCGTCGGCGGAAACCGCCCCCGCCGCCATATCCCGCGCCTCCGGCAGGGACGCCAGAGTCACCCAGCCCGGTTCACGGGTATCAGCCGGCGACTGCTCACAGCCGGTACCGACGATGATCAGGAGCCCTGCAACGCCTGCCTGCCACCGCATGAGACACCCTCACGGGAACGGGACGGGATACAGAGTGATCGCGAACTTGCCCTTATCAGTATAGGGAATATTCCTATTCGTATCGTAATGAGATGACCGGATCGATCCGCAGCGCCCGGCGCAGGGAGAACACCGAGGTGGGACTGTCTCTATATAAGTACCACCTTGCATATGATATCAACGGCGGCAAGGTCTCATGACGAGCCGGTAGTACCCGCCGGCGCCCACCCGATATCATGGTCAGACCCGGTCGGGAAGAGGAGACGAACCTGTCACGAGGCGTCTGTGACCGGAATCACCACCAGGAAGACGAAGACTGACTCATCACGAAGCGGCTGCGATCGAACTCACCACCAGTGGAGGAGGAACGGGGAGGTGCGGAGAGAGAACATGACACCGGTCGAACGCTGGCGGGCGGTGCTGGAAGGCCGCCCCCCCGACCGGGTGCCCATGGACTGGTGGGGGACCGACGAGGCGGCTGCGAACCTGGTGCGGCACCTCGGCTGCGACACCCTCCGGGAGGCGCTGCAGCAGCTCGGTGTCGATTTCGTCGTGAAGGTCCAGCCGCGTTTCATCGGCCCCGACGGTTCGGGCAGAGTGCCCCCGACCGGAGCGGGAACGGCTGCGGGAACCGGTGACGGAATCGGGGCGGCGGCCGGTGAGGGAATCACCGATCCCTTCGGGCGCATCTACCGGACGGTCTCCTACGGCACCGGGAGCTACGAGGAGTGCATCAACGCTCCGCTGGCCGCATTCTCCTCGGTCGCGGAGATCGAGCGCACCTACCGCTGGCCCGAACCCGACTGGTGGGATTACTCGACCCTAGCGGAGCAGATCGCTGGATGTGAGGACCATCCGATCCAGGGGGGCGGGAGCGAGCCTTTCCTGATCTACAAGGACCTGCGCGGACAGGCGCAGGCCTTCATCGACCTCATCGAGCACCCCGAGATCGTGCACTACTGTCTGGACAGGCTCTTCGCCCTGGCCCATGAGGATACCCGGCGGATCTTCGAAGCGCTCCCCGGCCGGGTGATGCTCTGCTACATAGCCGAGGACATGGGCGGACAGGACAACCTGCTCTTCTCGCCCGAACATATCCGGGAGTTCCTGCTGCCGGGCATGCAGCGGATAATCGATCTGGCGCACGGGGCGGGCGCCTGGGTCTTCCACCACAGCGACGGTGCGATCCGGCCCATCATCCCCGAGATGATCGCGGCCGGCATCGACATCCTGAATCCGATCCAGTGGCGCTGCCCGGGGATGGACCGGGCCGGGCTGAAAGCGGCGTTCGGCGACCGGATCGTCTTCCACGGGGCCGTGGACAACCAGTACACCCTCCCCTTCGGAACCACGGCCGAGGTGCGGGCCGAAGTCATCGAGAACCTGGAAATCCTGGGCTCCGGCGGCGGGTACATCCCGGCCCCCTGCCACAACGTGCAGGCCAACACGCCCCCGGAGAACATCGTGGCGATGTATGAGGCCTGCCGGGAGTACACCGGATAGGCGGCACCCCGGATCCGGTGTACCCTGGACTCAGGGCGCCCGGGAGAGGGCACACCCTGGCTGGAAGGAGAGCCGGATCATGACGACCTTCGCCGCCTGGCAGGAGACCGACCTCGCCGATCCCGAGGCCGTCCTCTCCCTCTTCCGGAGCCGTCTCGCCGCCATCGATGAGGCCGAGCGCGGCCCGGCGGTGGCCTTCGTACCCGGTACCGCCGCCGTCGGCGATCTGCCGATCGAACGGGGAGACTGGCGCGGGCGGCCGCTGGCGCGGGTACCCTTCCTCGTCAAGGATCTCTACGACGTGGCGGGCTGGCCGACCGCTGCCTCGTCGAGCTTTCTGGCCGACGAGATCGGGATCCCGACGGCCACCTCCCCGCTGGTGCGGCGCCTGCACGAACTGGGCGCCGTGCCGGTCGGCAAGACCCACCTGAACGAGTTCGCCTACGGATTGAGCGGCCGCAACGTCCATACCGGCGACTGCCCCCATCCCCGTTTCCCCGGCCGCCTCCCCGGCGGTTCCTCGAGCGGTTCGGCGTGGGCGGTCGGGCGTGGTCTGGTGCCGCTCGCGCTGGGCACCGACACCGGCGGTTCGATCCGCGTGCCGGCCGCCTTCTGCGGCCTCTACGGTCTGCGACTGACACCGAACGAATGGTCGCAGGAGGGCTGCCTGCCCCTCTCCCCCTCCTTCGACACGGCCGGGTGGTTCACCGCTGCGGCTCCCGACATGCAGACCCTCATCCGGCTCCTCCTCGCGCCCGGCGCGGTAGCTGCTGGTGACACGTCATCACCCTCGACAGCTGCGTCGAAGTCCACGGCTCGCGACGACCCCATGCCGCCGCTGCACGGCATCCTGCTCGACGCCCTGGAGATTCCCACCGATCCGCTCCTGGCCGGGGCGTATGCCGAGGCCTGCCGGCGACTCGAGTGCGAGCTCGATCCGGCCGTGGCGACTGAGTTCGTCGCGGTCTGCGACGGTCTCGCCCACGCCTACAGCGTACTGCAGAGCCGGGAGGCCTTCGCCGTGCACCAGAAGTGGCTCGACCGGTACCGCGACGCTTACGGTCCCGCCGTCTGGGAGCGGATCGACCGGGGGCGGCACTGGAGCGCCGAAGAGCTCGGGGCGGCCGAGATCGCCCGGGCCCGGGTGCAGACTTTCTTCAATCTGCTTTTCACCCGGTACGACTTCGCGGTCCTGCCGGCCGTGCCGGTGACCGCTCCGCGCGGATCGGACCTGACCGGAGATTTCCGGACCCGGATCCTGACCCTGACCGCGCCGGCCAGCATGGCCGCCCTGCCGGTCCTCACCCTGCCGGTGTTCCTGGAAGGAGGTCTGAGCGGCGGGCTGCAGATCATCTACCGCCATCCGACCTCACAGGTGCCGCTCCGCCTGCTCGAAACCTGGCGCCGCTTCGGCCCGCAGCCTTACACGCCGCCGTAAGCAGGCCGGCGCCCCGGTTGCCTCGAAGCTGCAGCGCCCCGGTTGCCTCGCGGCAAAAGCGGCTCGATCGATCCGGCGCCCCGATTGCAGCGGGTTGATACCGGTCCGTCCCGGAAGACATCGAAATCTCACCGTAACTTTCGCCAACCGGCCGGCGTATATACTTCCACACGATATATCCTCAGAAAGTACATGGAGGTCGCCGTGTTCAGTCCCGAGCTCAAGAAAGGCAGCATCGAGTTCCTCATCCTGACCCTGCTGGCCGAAGCCGAGAGCCACGGCTACGAGATCGGCAAACAGATCGAGATCCGCTCGAGGGGGAAACTGAGGTTCCGCGTCTCCTCTCTCTACCCAGTCCTCTATCGCATGGAGAACCGGGGCTGGATCGTGAGCCGGTGGGTCGAGAAAGAGGGTGAGCGCCGGCGTAACTTCTACCGCCTGACACCGAAGGGCGAGAAGGTGCTCGCCGACCAGCTCCGGAACTGGGCCGAGTTCACCGAGGCTATCGACCTCATCATCGATCCACGGAGTATCTGAGGGTTCAGCGCCGACAAGAGGACGACCGATGCCAGATTGGACGACCCTCATCCGCGAGAACCTGCCCCTGCCGCCGATGAAGCGGTGGCGGGAGGAAAAGATCTTCGAAGAGCTGGCCGGCCAGCTCGAGGATCTCTACCGCGACGCCCGCCGGCGCGGTCTCACCGATGAAGAGGCGGTCCGGTACGCCCTGGAGCACATCGGCGACTGGGAGCGGTTTGCCTCGGATATCACCGGCGCCGAAAGCCGGCGTCTGCGCTCGCGAAGTGCCGAACTCATCGAGCATACGGAAGAACTGATCCGGGGCCGGGGTGGCCTCTGGGCGCTCTGGGCCGACCTGGGACAGGACATCCG
>CAYSYY010000099.1:0-10036 GCA_964435265.1 uncultured Gemmatimonadota bacterium | reverse complement strand
GCCGCCTCGGGATACCCCACGCGCCGTAGATGAAGTGCTCCCACTCGATGCCCCACTCATCGGTGCGGACCGAGTGATACCGCCCGGCGGCGTCGTAATCCTCCGGGCCCGGATGGCGGACCTCCTGCGCCGCCGGGTCGCCGAAGTCGCTCGGGAACCGGCGCCAGAGGTCGAGCAGCTTCTCGCCATGCTCGTGCAGCCCGGTCGGCGAGCCGTGGCACTCGAGCGGCATCCGGTCGGGGCCGCTGAAGCTGGGGACCTGCTCGCCGTTGACGTAGACGTACCCCTCCTCGAAGTACAGGGTCTTGATCGCCTCGATACTCTCAAAGATTTCCGTCGCGTTGTACGGACCGCCCTCTTCCACCGTGATGGCAGCGTCGATCGCCTCCTGCCCGAACAGCTCCAGCCCGATCTCGATCCCCTCGACGGTGAAGGTGCCCAGGGTGTACTGATCGCCTTCGACCACCCTCAGGTAGAGGGTCATGTTCCGCCCGGCCTCGTCGTAGGCCAGGCTGTCCGACACCACCCGGGCGTCGAGGTACCCGGACTCGGCGTAGCGCTCGCTGATCCGGTCCTTGTCCTCATCGATGATGCGGCGGTCGTAGTTGCCGCGGGAGAAGAAGAGGAAGCCGGTTCCCGTTTCCATGGCGGCCCGGACCTGCCGGTCGGTGAGCACATCGTTGCCCACGATGGCGATCGTTCTGATGCCGACCTTCTGCCCTTCGGTGACGCGGACGATGAGGTTGGAGAGGGTGGAATCGATGTTCCCGGAGACTGCCTCGAACGCGACCTCGGCCCGCAGGTATCCCTCATCACGGTAGCGCTCGAGGATCCGCTCCCGGGCCAGGGAGACATCGTCGGCCCCGATCCACATCCCCTCGTTGAGGCGGCCGGTGTTCAGCAGTTCCTGCCGTTTCAGCTTGTTGTTGCCGCGGAAGGTGATCGTGCCCAGCCTTGGTTTCTCCGCCACCCGGATGATCAGGGCGATCCGGTCGGTGCCCAACTCCTCGGCATCGATCTGGATGTCGGTGAACAGCCCCGTCATCCAGAGCTGGCTGACCGCCCGGGCGACGATGTCGCCGAACTCCGCCCCCGCGTACTGCTGCCCTTCCACGATCCCGGATGAGACGAGGATCAGTTCGCGCTGGGCCGAGGTGTTCCCCTCCACCCGGATCTCGACGATCGTGACCGGCGGCAGCGATCCGATCCCCTGGGCGAAGGCCGGCCGGTCGCCGAGGGAGGTAAACACCAACGACACGATCGCCGTCACGATTATGCGCGCGCACCGGTGTTCCCGGCGGTACGTTATGCCTTGATCGGAATCAGTCATGATGCAATGGCATGCTAAGATAGGCGCGGCTCTCACACCTGTACAGGTATATACCCGCTGGGCGCCGGCAGGTTCGCTTCATCGTCCTCTTTCTCACCTCTTCCTCGCCGCCTTCCTGTTCGTCGCGGCGGGTCTCCTCCCTGAGACGGCCGCGGCGCAGTCGGCGTCCACCGGCATCATCCAGGGGACGGTGGTCGACGACTCGACCGGCGTCGGGCTCCCCGCCGTCAATGTACAGCTCGAGGGGACACCGTACGGAACGATGACCAACCGCGACGGATTCTATCTGCTGCGGAACATCCCGGCGGGGGAGCACGTGGTCATCTTCACCTATATGGGATACCGCGAGGTGCGGATGAGCGAGGTGCAGGTGCTCCCCTCGCTGCGCACCGTGGCGGATGTGCGCATGGTGCTCACCCCGGTCGAGATGGCTCCCATCGTCGTCACCGCCGAACGACCGCTCATCCAGCAGGACGTCACCGGCACCATGCACCGGGTCGCCTCGGTCGAGATCCAGCGGCTGCCGATCGACACCTACCAGGACATCCTCGACCTGCAGCCGGGGGTGGTGGCCGGCGGTCACATCCGCGGCGGACGCACCGGGGAGACCCTTTACCTGCTCGATGGAGTTCCGATCCAGGATCCCACCACCGGCCTCGTTGCGGCGGGGCTGCCCAAATCGGCCATCACCGAACTGAACATCCATACCGGGGGCTTCGACGCCGAGTACGGGAACGCCCTCTCCGGAGTGGTGCATATCATCACCCAGCGCGGCACCGCCACACCGCAGCGGATGCTCCGGTACGACCGCGACGATCTCGACGCCCTCTACGACGGAACCGAGCACTCGCATCGCTCGCAGCTCGAACTCATGTCCGGCGGCCCGATGGGCCTCGGGCACACGTTCGGTTTCGTGGCCGCCGACTGGACGACCTCGGGAACCCGCTGGTGGCAGGATTTCGAGCACACCCTGATCGAGACGCCGTACGCCTCCGAGCTCAATCTCTTCGGACGGGTCGATCTCTACGCCAGCCAGACCCTGCGGCTGGCCCTGCAGGGGCTGTACTCCAGCGACCGGCACCGCCTCTACGAGTGGCGCTGGCGTTTCAATCTCGAGGGTCTGCCCGAAGAGTGGCGGAACAGCCGGCGGCTCTCGCTCACCCTCAACCACATGCTCTCACCGGCCGTCTTCTACGACCTGCAGGTCTCCCATTTCCGGATCACGCGAGGGGTGAACGAACTCGACCGCCGGTTCATCGCCTCCGGCACCCTCTGGAACTACGACGACTGGCTGCAGTACGTCGAACCGGACGGAGGGAACCGTCTCTGGTGGTACCGGGGTGAGCAGGACATTTTCACCGGGCGCGGCAGCCTGACCGCCCAACTCGGCCGGCACCGCCTGCGCACCGGTTTCGAAGCATCCCTCTACGGTCTGGATTCCGACCTGCTCAAGCTCGAGCCGCAGACGACCTTCTACGGTCTCCCCCTGCCCGATGAGACGCCGCTCGATTACAGCCACACCTATTCCTACTGGCCGCGCACCGGCGGGTTGTTCATCCAGGACACATTTGAGAGCAGCGACGGTCTGGTGCTCAAGGCGGGGGTGCGCTACGACTGGCTCGACCCGCGGTCCGAACGTCCGGTGGTGGAATGGATTCCGACCAGCGCGGAGGATTTCGAACAGCAGATCACCGCCTGGGTGCCGGCCGAAGCCAAGGCTCAGCTCAGCCCCCGGATCGGTCTGTCCTTCCCCCTGCCGGGTCCGACCTGGTTCCTCTTCAATTACGGGATCTTCTTCCAGGTCCCCCTCTTCGACCAGCTCTACTCCGGTTTGAACCTGGATCTCACCCGGGGGTTGCGGGTGCTGGTGGGCAATCCCGACCTCAAACACGAGCGGACCAAATCGTACGAGTTCGCGGTCCGCCGCGCCCTCGACGAGATCAGCGTCGGATCGATAACGTATTTCTATAAGGAATCCTTCAATCTTATTGATACAAAAACATTTCTGGCTTCGGACTCTCGCGCCCTCGAGGACGGATTCACCCAGTACGTGAACCTGCCCCTGGCCCGTTCCTCGGGGCTGGAGGTGACCTTCGAACGGCGTCCGATGAACGCTCTGGGAGTGCGCGCATCCTACACCTTCATGGTCGCCCGCGGGCACGCCGACACGGGAGTGAGCGGGCTGCGCAACCTGGAGTGGGGTTTCGAACCGTCACGCCAGATGCACTACCTCTCCTGGGATCAGCGGCATACCCTCATCGCCGAGCTCACCGGCCGCATCCAGGGATTCGACCTCGATCTGGTGGGCCGCTTCAACACCGCCCGACCCTACACCTATGCACCGTCCACGACCGGGGTCATGCCCGAAGGGACCGAGATCCTGCCCAACAACGCCCGGATGTGCGACGTCTTCCTGCTCGACTTCCGCCTCACCCGCGAATTCACGATCGGCACCGGAAGCGATGCGGTCAGCCTGCTCTTCTTCTGGGACGTGCGGAACCTCACCGATCGATCCAACGTGGTCTGGATTGCCAGCGACGGGCGCATCGGCGGCGAGCTGGGCGATCCGGGGGCCTGGAGCCTGGGGCGGCGCACCCGTTTCGGCGTGGAGGTGCGGTGGTGAACCGGCCGATTCCCCGCCTGTTCCCGCCCTTTCTCCTGCTCCTGCTCCTGCCGGGATGCGAGGAGAGCCTGCCCCCCTACGCCCCACCGAATATCCCGCTGGCGGCCCGGATTGAAATAGATAACAGCATCGACGCCAACGAGCTGACCACGATCGACAACGGCTTCACGGTCATCATCGCACACACGGGAGAGCTCCAAAACGACTTCGTGTTGCTGGCACCATATGAAGCCCGGATTTCCATCACCATCGCGATGGCTGAGGCTCCCTCCCGAAGCATCACTGTTTCCCGGACTGTATCATTCGGGCATAACCTTTACCCGGGGTACTGGGACTATCACATGATGAACATACCGCCGCGCGATGCCGACGGGAACCTGTGGAACTGGCCCCTCTTCGAGTCGCGGGTCAGAATGGTCCTGCAGGGCAAGGTGCAGGTCTTCAATGAAGAATACGATCTGGAGATCAACACACCAAGAGCGGTAACTATACTTCGCTATGATACTCCATGATTAATAAACACTCATTTATACATTTATATGAACTATCAATACACAAAATAGTATATATAAATATATATAGAATCCATTAATATATAGAAATATCTAAATGATATTAAATGATTCTAGATACACATCATCCGGACTGTCTGAGCCATTTCACGATCTCGGGCAGGGTCGGGCGTTTCCCGTACATGAGCGAACCCAGCCGGAAGAGGCGCGCCCCCAGCTTCACCGAGAACCAGGTGAAGAGGAGCATCACCCCGAAGCTGAGGGGGATCTCCCAGGCCGGGACCTGATCCGAGGGCAGGCGCAACATCATCGTCACCGGGGTGGTGATGGGAATGTAGGTGAACACCCGGGCCACGGTCCCGTTCGGTTCGGCCAGGATGATCATCATGAGCATGATGGGTATGATGATCGGGATGACGAACCAGGTGGAGAGCTGCTGGCTCTCCTTCATGGTGTTCCCCAGGCTCCCCGCTCCCGCCATGAGGGTGGAGGTCATGAAGTAGCCCACGAGAAAGTACCCCAGGCAGTAGACGAAGAGATTGATCGGGACCGTGAAGTTCGGGAGCACTTCGGTTCCCGCGAGGACGAAGAGCAGGCCGAGCCCGAGCCCGAGCCAGACCAGGACCTGGATCAGTCCGCACGCCCCCAGGCCGAGCACCTTGCCCAGCATGAGGTCGTCGGTGGTCACGGTGGAGAGCAGCAGCTCCATGACCCGGTTCTCCTTCTCCTCGGCCACTCCCTGGAGCAGGAACCCTCCCCCCATCATGATCGACATGAGCAGGAGCAGGCTGAAACCGTACGGCAGGGCGAACTTACGGATCTCCGAGGCGACCCCCGATTCCTCGAAATCCGCGCTGTTGGCCGAGAACTCGTAGGTGCGCAGGTTCATCGGGTGCAGCACGCGGGTTTCGATCCCGGGATCGAGTTCCTGCCCGCCGAGCAGGCTCAGTACCAGGGCGGTGCGCAGCAGGCGCTCGGCCGGTCCCTCCCCCTCGTCGCTTTCCATGAAGGTCCGGGTCTGGCTGTATCCCCAGACCCGCCCGCTCTCGAGGTAGTCCTCGGCGATCAGCAGAGCGCCGTCGAGATCCCCCCGCCGGGTCGCCTCGCGCGCCGAATCGGCGTCGCTCATGGTCATGACGCTCAGCGCCCCCTGGAAGCCGCTGATGAGGTCGAGGGAGAGCTGCCGGGTGGCCGGATTGAGTCCGGAGAGCCGCTCCTCCAGCGCGGTCCGGGCGTTCTCGTTCAGCGCCCCCGCCTCGGCCGCCTCGGCGGCCAGCTGATGCAGGACGGCATGATCGAGCACGCCGCTCGAATCCACCACCGCATAGACCCGCGGCTTGACCTTGGTGGCCGTTACCGCGGTGAGGACACCTACCCCCCCGCCGATCACCCCGAACAGGAGCGGCATCCCGAAAATGGTGAGCAGGTAGGCGGGGCGGCGGATGGTGACCGAGAGTTCGTGCCGCGCGACCAGCAGGGCCTGCTTCATGACGCCACCTCCTCCCCCGCCGGTTCCCGGGCGAGACGGACGAAGATGTCCTCCAGCGGCGTTTCGGCCAGCTCGTAATGATCCACCGGCTGACCGCGGTCGAGCAGCCGCCGGATGAACTCCTTCGGTTCCGCTCCCTCCTCCAGCCAGACTTTCTGCAGCCGGCCCGGGGCGGCGTTCTCCTCCACCCGCAGCACCCCGGACAGGCCTCGGGCGTCGACCTCCTCGTTCACCATCACGGCGTTGTCGGCGTACTCCTGCATGATCTCCTCCAGGCCGCCGTAGAGCACACGCCGGCCGTTGCTGATCATGAAGATGCGGTCGGCCAGGGCTTCGACCTGGGCCATCTGGTGGGTGGAGAGGATGACGGTCTTGCTGCGCTCCCGCATCTCGGCGATGAAATCCTTGACCATGCGGACATTGACCGGATCCAGACCGGCGAAGGGTTCGTCGAGGATCACCAGGTCGGGATCGTGCAGCAGGGTCAGGGCGATCTGGGCCTTCTGCTGCATGCCCTTGCTCATCTCCTCCACCTTTTTCTTCTCCCACTCCCCCAGTTCGACCCGGCCCAACCACTCCTGAGCCCGCGCCCGGGCTTCATCCCGGTCGAGCCCGTGCAGGCGGCCGAAGTAGGCCACCACCTCGCCGACCTTCTGCTTGCGGTAGAGCCCGCGTTCCTCGGGCAGGTAGCCGATCCGGTGTTTCAGCACATCGCTGATCGGCTCGCCGTCGAAGGTGATCCCGCCCGTATCCGGTCTGATGATGTCCATCATCATGCGGATCAGGGTGGTCTTGCCGGCCCCGTTGGGACCCAGCAGGGCGAAGACCTCGCCCCCCTTCACCTCGAGCGACACACTCTGAACGGCATGCACCTGACCGAAGCTCTTGCTGACGCTGGAGACCTCTACTCTGATCATCCGGGAGCACTCGCTTCCTTTACTGGCGGCGGTCCGGCCGCTCCGGCGTCGCGGCCTGACCGGCGGTTATCTGCACGGATCGGATATTATACGCAATCATGGTTCGCACCCTTCAACCAATATTCTATCTTCACGGTGATCCCGACACCGAGCCCGGTACCCCGATCCAGGAGCAGACACTGTGAGTCGCGAACCGAACACTCCGCAGGAGTACATCGCCCTCGAAGAAGCATACGGAGCGCATAACTACCATCCCCTCGATGTTATCATCACCCGGGCCGAAGGGGTCTGGATCTGGGACGTGGAGGGGAAGAAGTACCTCGATTTCCTCGCCGCCTACTCGGCGGTGAACCAGGGGCACTGCCATCCGAAAATCCGGGCCGCCGCCGAGGCCCAGATGCAGCGGGTCACCCTCACCAGCCGCGCCTTCCGCAACGATCGCCTCCCCCTGCTCTACCGCAAACTGCACGAGATGACGGGCATGGAGATCGCCCTGCCGATGAACTCCGGCGCCGAGGCGGTCGAGACGGCGCTCAAGGCCGCGCGCAAATGGGGGGAGAAGGTCAAGGGGATCGCGTCCGGACGATCCGAGATCATCGTCTGCCGCGACAACTTCCACGGACGCACCATAACCATCGTGTCGGCTTCGAGCGAGGCGCAGTACCGCGACGGCTTCGGCCCCTTCACTCCGGGTTTCGTTATGGTGTCCTACGGCGACTCCGCCGCGATCCGGGACGCGATCACCCCGAACACCTGCGCCGTCCTGATCGAGCCGATCCAGGGCGAGGCGGGGATCAGGATCCCCCCGCTGGGGTACCTGGAAGAGGTCGAGGCGATCTGCCGCCGTGAGAACGTGCTCTTCATCCTCGATGAGATCCAGTCCGGGCTCGGGCGCACCGGCCGGCTCTTCGCCTATCAGCATGAGAACGTCTCCCCCGACGGACTGATCGTGGGCAAGGCGCTCTCGGGCGGTTTCTACCCCGTCTCGGCTTTCCTGGCGAGGAAGGAGATCATGGACGTCTTCGCCCCCGGGGACCACGGCAGCACCTTCGGCGGCAATCCCCTGGCCTGCGCCGTCGCCCTGGCCGCGCTGGAGGTCATCGAGGAGGAGGACCTGGCCGGGCGCAGCGCCGAGCTCGGGGCATACTTCCTGGAGCGCCTGCGCACCCTGACCGATCCCCACATCATGGAGGTCCGCGGGCGCGGGCTCTGGATCGGCCTGGAGCTGGACGAGCCGGCCCGGCCGTACTGCGAATCACTCGAGGCCGAAGGGCTGCTCTGCAAGGAGACTCATGCCACGGTCATCCGGTTCGCACCGCCGCTGGTGATCACGAAAGACGAACTCGACTGGGCCTTCGAACGCATCCGGAAGGTCCTGGCGGGTTGAGGTGCGGGGGTGACAGCTGAGGTTTCAGTCCGCCGCCGGAGTCCCGGTCCGCTGAGCTGAGTCCGCACCCGCTCCGGGACCGGATCGATACCCTCCCTCCGGACCCCGCTCGGGATCGCGGCGCACCCGATTGCTCACGAGGGCGTTGAAGATCAGGGCGATCCCCACGATCGCCAGGACGGTCGGGAGCAGGGGGAAGAAACTGAGATTCACGCCGAAGAGATCGATCAATCCCACCACCGTCGCGGCGATCCCGAGGATGAGCCCCTCGGTGTCGCGCCGGGTGGGGATCAGCTTGCGCACGACGCTCATGCCGATGAAGACGAGACCGAACGGGGTCAGGAAATGCCAGAGACGGTTCGTTCCGGGGATTATCAGTATGATCGCGAAAACCAGGAGCGCCAGCCCCCAACTCAAGATATCCAACCGCTCATCCAGCGCTCGGTGCTCGGCGTCGGTCATGACCGTCCTCCCCTGAACTCTCGATTCCACCCGGTTGCGCGGCGCGGAGTCGCCGCTCCCGATCACCGCGGTAGAGGGATCCTGTACGACAGTAGCACGGGGTCGGAGCGGTGTTAAGCGGATTCAGCAGGCGGTGGAGGCGGGCTGCCGCCGGGACGGCTGCGGCCCTCGGACAGGCCGGGGGAAGGCCGGATCGCCGGCCTCAGACGGTCTCCGGTCCGAAGATCCGGCCGACGGCACCCACGAAGGTCCGCCAGCTCGCCATCTGACTGACCAGACGCTCTTCACCGGCCGGGGTGAGACGGTAGAACTTGGCCCGGCGGTTATACTCGGTCACGCCCCATTCCGATCGGATCCAGCCCTTCTTCTCCATGCGGTAGAGCGCCGGATAGAGGGAGCCTTCCTCGATCGCGAGGGCATCGTCGGTCCGCTCCTCGATCCAGCGGGCGATCCCGTAGCCGTGGGTGGGGCCCGAGGTCAGGGTCTGCAGGATCAGCATATCGAGGGTGCCCTTGAGCAGTTCGGTCTTTTCTCCGGACATGGCCGCCTCTCCGTATCCCCGGGTCGGGGATCCTGCGGATGTCCGACCCGGAACACCAGTGTCCTATCACGTGACATGACTAGAATACCTAGGTATGGTACACTCAATGATACGGCGGCACCAGGACAGAGTTACGGCGACCGTACCGCCGGCCGGGTACAGGGGGGATACGCACGCCGCCGGCCGGAACGGTTGCGGCCGGGCGGGTTGATTCACCCTTCGACGGTATAGTCGAGCTCGGAACCGAGCAGGGAGTGAGGGATCAGGTAGATCACCAGGGTGATGATCGCGGCGGCGAGCACGGGAGTGCGGGCCGGACGGCCTTTCAGGACAGCGTACAACGCCCACCCCCAGGCGATCACGCTCACCAGCGTTTTGTTGTCGGTGAGGTCCCACCCCAGGGGGAATCCGGTCCAGAACTCACCGAAGGCCAGGTACTGCATCACCGGACCCATGATCAGGCCGCCGGCCGCGAGCAGGACGACGGTCCAGATCGTGAGCCGTTTCATATTCTCCCGATGCAGGAAAGCCTCGAGACCGGTCCGGGTGGAGAGGAGCATGGCGGTGAACATGAGCACGATGTGCGGCAGGAGGATCCAGGGCGGCACGTACCCCTTGAAGCGGGTGGTCACGTACCCGTCGACGGGGATGGGTACGGTCTCGGAACCGGCGGTGAGGACCACCCGGTAGTCGAGCTTGCCGGCGGGCGGCTGGTGGGGCAGTGCGGCGGTCAGCTCTCCACCCTCACGGACCATCGCGATCTCCCGCCACGCTT
>CAYSYY010000098.1:5074-10038 GCA_964435265.1 uncultured Gemmatimonadota bacterium | reverse complement strand
CCTTCGAGATGATGTGCGGCACGTTCGCCCAGGTCTCGACGTTGTTGATGACGGTGGGCCTGTTCTTGTAGCCCGATTCGGCGGGGAAGGGGGGGCGCTGCTTCGGTTCGCCCTTGCGGCCCTCTAGCGATCTCAGCAGGGCCGATTCCTCGCCGCAGACGAACGCTCCGGCCCCGCGTACGACCTTGAGATCGAAACCGAATCCCGAGCCGAAGATGTCGGCGCCCAGCAGGCCGGCGGTGTAGGCGTCCGCGATCGCCCTGGTGATGCGCTGTACCGCCAGCGGGTACTCGTGGCGGACGTAGATGAACCCCTCGCTGGCTCCGATGGCGAAGGCGCCGATGATCATACCCTCGACCACCCGGTGCGGATTGCCCTCGAGTACGCTGCGGTCCATATAGGCGCCCGGGTCGCCCTCGTCGGCGTTGCACACCAGGTACTTCGGCGTCTTCGGCTGATCGGCGCAGATCCGCCACTTCTGCCCGGTGCGGAAGCCCGCCCCGCCGCGTCCCGCCAGGCCCGACTCGTACACCATGTCGATGACCTGTCCGGGCTCGAGCTCGGAGAGCGTCCTGGCGAGCGCGGCGTAGCCGCCGTAAGAGATGTAATCCTCGATGCTGTTGGGATCGAGGAAGCCGTTCTCGGCCAGGATGATGCGCTGCTGATGCTTGTAGAAGGGAACGTCGTGTTCCTTCTCGATGGTCGTCTCCGTGGCCGGATCGGTGTACAGGAGTTCGGGCACGACCTCATCGTTGAGCACGGTCTTCTCGACGATCTTCTCCACGTCGCGCGGGCCGACCTTCGGGTAGAACCAGCCCGAGGGTCCCACCGTTACGAGCGGACCCATCTCGCAGAACCCGTGGCAGCCGGTCGGTTTGATCTCGACCGCCTCTTCCAGACCTTTCTCGGCGATCACCCGGCGGAAAGCCTCGACCACGGCCTCGGCCCCGCCGGCCACGCAGCCGGTACCGGTACAGATGCTGATGCGCAGCCGGTTCTCGCCGCGCTTCTCGACCAGCACACCGTGCAGCGTTTCGAGCTCCCCGGGGGAGCGGATCGGTTTCTCCAGACTCATTCCGCTACTCCCCCCCTTCCGCGCGTTCGATCCGGCGGATCATCCCCGCGACTTTGGTGGGTTTGATCTGACCCTTGAACTCGCCGTCGACGATGACGACCGGTCCGAGCGCGCAGGCGCCGACGCAGTTGACGGTCTCGAGGCCGTACATGCCGTCCTCGGTGGTGTTCTGCCTGGTGATGTCGATCCCGAGACGACGCTCGAACTCCCGCAGCACCTGAACCGCCCCGCGCACGTGGCAGGCGGTCCCGGTACAGATCGTGAAGGTGTGCCGGGCCGGCGGTTCGAGCCGGAAGTGCTTGTAGAACGTCGCGATTCCGTAGATCTCGGTGATCGGGAAATCAAGCTGTACGGAGATGTGCCGGAGCGCCTGGATCGGCAGGTAGCCGAGAGCTTCCTGCGTATCGAGCAGAATGGCGATCAGTTCCGTGGAGTCGTGGTTATGCTCCTCCAGGACCTGATCGACCGGCCCGAGGTCGATCGGAGACGCGGCCATCTCATCCACAGCGGAGGCGGACGAGGTTCCCGGTGGCGCCATCTCTTCTGTCCTTTTCCCGTCTGAGGTCCAGACTACAGTCAAAACGAGGATGCTCCCTGAGCATCCCCTCGAAAGGCCAGTGAACAATCGGTACTGCCGGGGCCGCTGTCAACCATTTCAGGTCCGATTATCCGAAATAGGCGCGCCTAACTCTTTCGGGGTCCTTTCTTTTTCGCCGAACGGCGTGATCTGGTGGTATTCGTCCGATCCGGCTGTACCTTATATAGAGTTGATGGCGGTTCCCGCCCCGCCGTAGCATGACCGGACGGGAACCACCGTTCGAGAGGACACCGCCATGCCCGAAGCCGAAGAGAACGCCGCCGGCCGTCAGCCCGACGACGGTGCCCGCGACGAAACCGATTTCGATTCCCTGGCACGGGAGGTGGAGCGCTACCGGGCCGTCTTCGATGTCACCCGGGCGCTGGGGGGCACCCTCGATCTCGACCAGCTCCTCACCCTCACCATCGAGAAGATCACCGCCGTCATGGACGCGGACCGCTCCAGCCTGTTCCTCATCGACTGGGAGACCGAAGAGCTCTGGTCGAAGGTGGCCCAGGGAGTCCGCTTCATGGAACTGCGCTTCCCCATGAGCGCCGGCCTGGCCGGCGCGGTCGCCACCTCGGGCGAGCCGCTGAACATCCCCGACGCCTACGAGGACGAGCGCTTCAGCAAAGGGTGGGACAAGAGGACCGGTTACCGCACCCGCTCGGTGCTGTGCGTGCCGATGACCAACAAGGCGGGGGAACGGATCGGCGTCATCCAGGTCCTCAACAAGAAGAACGGCGGCGCCTTCACCGACGACGATCAGGAGATGCTCGCGGCCCTGGCGGGCATGGTGGCCGTGGCGGTGGAGAACTCGCAGCTCTACGAGGACCAGAAGAAGAGCTTCATCTCCTTCGTCGAAACCCTCTCGACCGCCATGGATGCCCGCGATCCGATCACGGCGGGTCATTCCACGCGGGTCACCGACTACGCCGTGGCGATCGGGGAGGTACTCGGGTACACCGAGAAGCAGCTCGAGGTCCTGAACGCCGCCACCCTGATGCATGACATCGGCAAGATCGGCGTGCCCGAGGTGGTGCTCTTCAAGGACGGGCGGCTCGACGACGAGGAATACAAGATCATCCAATCGCACGCCCTGCACACCCTGAACATCCTGGACAAGATCCATTTCAGCCGGGAGTACAAGCAGATCCCGATGATGGCGGCAACCCATCACGAGCGGATCGACGGTCACGGCTACCCACTGGGCCTGTGCGGCGACGACATCCCCGAGGCGGGCCGGGTCATGGCCGTGGCCGACATTTTCGACGCCATCACCAGCCGGCGGCACTACCGCGACCGGATGAATTTCGGCAAGGTGCTGCGGGTCCTCGACGAGGAAGCGGGAGGCGGTCACATCCAGACCGACTTCCTCGACGCCTTCAAGCGACTGCCGCTGAGCCGCATCGTGGCGATCCTGGAGCAGGACAACACTGAACTGGTGCCCGAGGAGGACATGGCGAGGTTCGGGGAGTACACCCTCGGCCAGCTCCAGGAGATACTGGAGAAGGAGGACGCCGATCGGACCCGGGTGGAGAAGGATCTCGTGGTCCGCTTCGGCTGCTGCTACGAGCGGGTCGCACCTTCAGATCTGATGACCGATTGAGGTCCGGTATGAACGGAATCCGCGCCGCTCGAAGACCACAGTTGTTGCACGACAGGGCACCAGACAGGTCCGGCCGATGAGCATCTCGACTAAGAGCGGGGATGGCGGGATGACGCGGCTGCAGTCGGGCGAGGAAGTGCCGAAATCGGATCCGCGAGTGGCCGTCTACGGCGATCTGGACGAGGCGGTCTCGGCCCTGGGGCTGGCCCGGGCCCTGGTCAGATCGGAGCCTGTCCGGGAAGAGATCGCCGCGCTCCAGCGGGTCTGCTTCATCGTCGGCGCCGAACTGGCCGCCCGGCCGCCGGCGGGGGAGAAGCTGCCCGAGCGGCTCGGGACGCAGCACCTGGACGAACTCGAAGCGCGGGAAGCGGATCTGGAAGCGGCCGTTCAGCTCCCGCCGGTCTTCATCATTCCCGGCGCCACTCCGGGCAGCGCCGCCCTCGATCTCGCCCGGACGATCGTGCGGCGGGTGGAGCGCGGCCTCGCGGCACTGCGGCAGGCGGACTCAGACGCCCTTGACAATCCCGTCCTGCTCCCCTGGATCAACCGGCTCTCCGATCTGCTCTTCCTGCTGGCCCGGCTGGAGGAGCAGCAGCAGGGTATGGATCACGAACGCCTGCGGGAATAGACTGTCTTTGAGGCCGATCCGACCATGAACGGGGTCTTTCCGACTTAACCACCGACGCTGCGCTCGAGGACTTTTTCGGCCTGGAGGGATTCCCCTCACCGGGACCCTTCTATCCCGGTTCCGGCCCTTTCTTCTCACCGGGCGGCGAGAGCGGCTTCGGCGTCCGCGGTCAATGTCTCGAGGCTTTCCGCAAGCGGTGCGCCGAGGATCTCGAGGTCGTCCGCGGACCCCCCCGGGGGTACCGGCAGACCCTCGCCGTAGGCCACCAGACAGCGGGTGAAGGGCCAGGGGAAGATATAGCGGTCCCAGGCCCGCCGGAAGACATGCGCCCGCCGGACCGCACTGGTGATCGGGACGATGACGGCTCCGGTTTTCCAGGCGGTGAAGAGGACGCCCGGTTTGATCTCGTGATAGGGACCGCGGGGACCGTCCACGGCGAAGGCGCTGTCCCGACCCTCCTTCACCGCCCGGATGATGCCCACCAGTCCCCGGATCGCCCCCCGCGACGCCGATCCGCGTACGATATGGTACCCGAGACCGCCGAGGATGAGGCTCTGCAGGGTACCGTCCCGGCTCAGGCTGGTGAGCACGGCGACCCCGCGCCGGCGCCAGGTGTAGACCAGGGGGAACTGGTGGCCGTGCCAGAAGGCGAAGACGACCCGTCCCCCCGAGGCATTCCGGCGGGCGGCCTCGAGGTGCTCGAGACCGATCTCACGGCGCCGCAGCGTGCCGCCGACGATCCGGATCAGGGCGCGGGCCAGCGCCGCCGAGAGGCGCTGACCGGCGGTGGCGGGAGCCGGCCGGAACCGTTCCTCCCCGGGATTGTGCGGCGGTGCGTTCATCGTTCTCCTCCGACGCCTCCGAACCACAGAGTAGCCCCCGCTTCACGGCGGCGCTACCGGCAAGACCGATGATCGGGACACCGGTACCGGGGCGCCCGGACGTCGGAGGGCGGCGCTACGATACACCAGCCATGGAACTGAACAGTGTACGGGAAGAAGCCCTCCGGGCCTTCACTCTCGGTTTCCGTCTCCAGAAGGCGGGGGAGATCGAACGGGCGATCTATGCCTACCGG
>CAYSYY010000098.1:0-5064 GCA_964435265.1 uncultured Gemmatimonadota bacterium | reverse complement strand
CGGCTCTACCCCTCGGTCAGAGCGGGAGCCGTCTACCGGCGCTCCCTCGAACTCATCCCGACGGCCGAGGCCTACACCTTCCTGGGGTGGGCACTGTCCTTCCAGGGCAGGCTGGAGGCGGCGATCGAGGAATGCCGGAAGGCCATCGCTCTCGATCCCACCCTCGCGAATCCCTACAACGATCTCGGTGCCTATCTGATCGAACTGGGGCGGCCGGACGAAGCGGTGGAGTGGCTCGAACTGGCGCTGGCGGCGCCCCGCTTCGATTCGCGCTGTTTCCCCTGGTTCAACCTCGGGCGGGCTCACGACGCCCGGGGCGACCGGGGGCTGGCGCGGGAGTGCTACCGCCGGGCGCTGGCGGCCGATCCCGGCTTCCTGCCCGCCCTGTTGGCCCTGCACGGGCGCTCCTTCCCCGTACCCCCAGGTCCCGCCCCTCAGGCTTGACAGATCCGTTCCCGCGGATTCTCATTGGGCGCATGGGGATCCGCTACCTCGACGGAACGCGCCTGCAGCGCATCTTCATCGCCGCCGCCAACTGGGTCAACGCCCGCCGCGAGCAGCTCAACGCCATCAACGTCTTCCCCGTTCCCGACGGTGACACCGGGACGAACATGGCCGCGACGCTGACCTACGGCGTGGACGGCATCGCCCATCTGGACCGCCCCTCGCTCGAAGAGGTGCGCGCGGTCCTCGGACGGACCGTCCTGATCGGGGCGCAGGGGAACTCCGGTTTCATCCTGGCCCAGTTCATGCGCGGATTCCTCGACAGTTTTGCGGCCGATACCCGGCGCATCCATCGTGAAGAACTCGGTCCCGCCTGCCTGAATGCTTTCCGCCGGGCCTACGAAGCCGTCCTGGAGCCGGTGGAGGGGACGATCCTGACGGTGATGCGCGAGTGGGCCCATGCCGTTGAAACCCGGTCGAAGGAGCTCAGGGATCTCGGCGAAATCCTCGAAGGGGCGCTGGAGCGGGCCCGCGCGGCGCTCACTGCGACCCGCGAGCAGATGAGCCTGCTGCGCGAGCACGGGGTGGTGGATGCCGGGGCGCAGGGCTTCGTCCACATGCTCGAGGGGATCAGCGAGTTCATCCGGCGGGGGGCGATCCACCCCGGGCGGCCCCCGGTCCTGCAGAAAGCACCGCCCTCGCTCCTCGAGGCCGCGGCGGCCTCGGGGAACACGTCGAACCGCTTCTGCACCCAGGCGCTGATCGAGAACCCGGTCTGCACCGCCGCCGATCTCAAGGCGCAGCTCGAGCCGCTGGGGGAATCGCTCATCGTGAGCGGGGGCGCCGACCTGCTCAAAGTGCACCTCCACACCGGCGACCCCGACCGCCTCTTCACCCTGCTCGCCGCCTGCGGCACCCTGTTAGACACCAAGGTCGAGGATATGCGGGCCCAGACCGAGGCCGTGGCCGGCCGGCGGCACAGGGTGCGGCGCCCGGCGGCGCCGGGCGAGGTCGCACTCATCATGGATTCCACCTGCGATCTGCAACCCGACGTGGCCGGCGAAGCGGGGATCACGATCGTCCCGTGCTATGTCACCTTCGGTGACGAGCGGTTCCGGGATCGGGTCGAACTCGATACGGCCCGTTTCTATGAGCTGTGCCGGACGCGGCCGGAGCACCCGCTCACCTCCCACCCGACCCTGGCCGACTACCGGGAGGCGTATGAGGAAGCCCTCGGTACTCACCGGCATGTTCTCTCCCTCTGCCTCACCAGCAAGCTCAGCGGAGTCTATCAGGTCGCGGTCGAAGCCGCCCGCGAGGTCGATCCGGAGCGGATCACGGTCGTGGACACCGGGATCTTCTCCCTGCCCTTCGGATTCATGGGGCTCCGGCTCGCCCGGTGGATCCGCGAAGGGCAGGGGATTCCGGAACTCCTCCACCATCTCGAGGAGATGAAGCATCACTCCCGTCTCTACTGCATGCTGGATACACTGGAGTACGTCATCAGGAGCGGTCGGGTGAGCAAACTGCGCGGGCGGGTCGGGAAGGCCTTCGGGCTGCTGCCGATCCTGACCATCCAGGACGGCCTGCTCGAGCCGGTGGGGAAGGCGCGGGGAGCGGAGAAGGGCAGGGCGGACGTGCTCCGGCGGCTCGACGACGAGATCCCCGACGGCATGCCGGTCTGCGGGGTGGTGGGACACGGTGCGAACCCGGAGGCGGCGGAGGCGATCGGGCGTGCCTTCGAACAGCGTTTCCAGCCGATCGAGATGATCTATCTCGAGATCGGCCCCGCCATCGGCGTGCACGCCGGACCCGGTGTCTGGGGCCTCTTCTACATCTCGGCGGAGTGTCTGTAGGGATCGGGTCGGACCGCCGGGCGGAGGAGAGCCGCCCGCCGGCCTGCGTCCGGGGCCGGATATCGGGATCTTCGGCGTGGGTTCGCGGGCGACGTCCCGATCAGTCCGCCAGACCCATCTGTACGATGAAGGGATTGGTACGGCGTTCCTCGCCAACGGTCGTGTCGGGACCGTGGCCGCAGTGCAGGACGGTCTCATCGGGCAGGGTTAGGATCTCCTCGCGGATGCTCCGCATCAGACGGTCGAAATCTCCGCCCGGCAGGTCGGTCCGCCCGATGCTCCCGGCGAAGATGGTGTCGCCCACGAAGGCGATGCCGTGACCGATGAGGGTGATCCCGCCGGGGGAGTGCCCCGGGGTTTCGGTGACCCGGAAGGAGAGGGATCCGGCGTCCACGGAGTCGCCGGCTGAGAGGATACGGTCGGGGGCGGGGGGGAGGGGGACGCGGATGCCCAGCCACCGCTGAGCGGCATCGGGGGCCTGGAGCAGCACGTCGGCCTCGGGCGCCGAGGTCAGCAGGGGGGCGCCTAGTTCGGCCACGATCTCGCCGGCCGCCAGGACGTGATCGAAATGGGCGTGGGTGAGCACCACCGACTCGATCCGCCACCCCACCTCGGCTACCCGATCCAGGATGAACCCGGCGTCGGCGCCGGGGTCCACGATGAAGGCCCGGCGGCTCTCTTCCTCACCCACCAGATAGCAGTTGGTCGCCAGCAGTCCGACTTCGATCTTGTCGACCGTGAGGGTCACCCGTTCACCTTTCCCGGGAGTTCTGCCATGAGTCTCGAAGCCGGTGCCGCGGCTCCCGACTTCACCCTGCCCGACGACAGCGGGGCCCTCCTCACCCTTTCCGATTTCCGCGGGCGCCCCGTCGTCCTCTACTTCTACCCGAAAGATAACACCCCGGGGTGTACCGCCGAAGCCTGCGATTTCCGCGACAACCTGGCCCGGGCCGCCGGGCACGGCGCGGTGGTGCTCGGGATCTCCCCCGATCCGGTGGCGAGTCACGCCCGCTTCAAGGCCAGACACGCCCTGCCCTTCCCCCTGCTCTCCGACTCCGATCACGCCGTGGCCGAAGCGTACGGCGCGTGGGGGGGAAAGAAGATGTACGGGAAGACCTTCCTCGGGCTCATCCGTTCCACCTTCCTCATCGACGCCGAGGGGCGGATCGCCCGGGTGTGGCGCAGGGTGCGGGTGAAGGGGCACGTGGACGAGGTGCTGGAAACGCTCGCCGAACTGGGCTGAGTCGCCCGCGCGGGACGTCACCGGGATCGCCGCACGGCCGGCTCAGGAGGCGGCTCGGCTCCTGACCGCCGCGATCCGTTCATCCAGCCCGGTCAGGAAGGCGGCCGGCACGCAGAGATCGCCGGCCCCGCGCCCCAGGGCGATCCCGGGGGTGGCGAGCCCGTGGAAATCGCTTCCCCCGGTCGGGACCAGATCGAACTCCGCCGCCAGTTCTTCGTAGCGGGCCGTCTGTTCCGGCGTATGCCCGGGATAGCGGGTTTCGATCCCTTCCAGGCCCGCGGCCGCGAGTTCGGCGACGAGCCGGCGCAGGTCCTCCCCGATGCGGCGGGTCTGGGAGGGATGGGCCATGACCGGGATGCCCCCGGCCGCCGTGATGAGGGCGAAGATGGCGGGTGGATCGAGCCGGAACTTGTGCTCGTAGGCGGGCAGATGGGAGGCCAGATAGCGGTCGAAGGCCTCCTGGACGCTCTCCACCACACCCGCGGTCACCAGCGCCTGCGCGATGTGGGGACGCCCCACCTGGCCGCCGCCGGCCCGGGCGACGACCTGCTCCAGGGTGATCGGCAGACCCATCGCCTGCAGGTTCCGGATGATCTTCGGATTGCGTTCGGAACGGGCGCGCTGGAGCCGGTCGATCCCGGCTGCGAACCGCGGCTCCTCCGGATCGATCCCGTAGCCCAGGAGGTGGAGGGTTCCCCCCTCGAACCGGGCCGTGAGCTCGATCCCCGGAATCACCCGCAGACCGAAACGCCCACCCGCGGCACGGGCTTCGGCGACGCCGGCGGCGGTATCGTGATCGGTGATGCCGACGGCTTCGAGCCCCGCCGCGTGCGCGGCCGCCACCAGTTCGGTCGGGGTCAGGGAGCCGTCACTCGCGGTGGTGTGGGTGTGCAGGTCGATCATGCCGGCGGCCGGAAGCGCCGCGGGATCACTCTTCCTCGGGAGGACGCCGTCCCGAGACCAGGAGCGCTCCGGTCTCGCGGAACTGCCGCAGCTGCTCCACGCTCCGGAACCACTTGCCGTCGACCTTGTCGGGCAGTTCCGATTCGTCGCGGATGCGCTGGTCGCCGACGTCGATGAAACCGCAGGCCCGGAAGAGGGTGTTGTACTGGTCGGCCCCCTTGCAGTGCATCGGCACATCCATCAGGTCGCTCCAGGAGTGGGACCACTCGTTCTCCAGGTAGTAGTGCATCGCCATGAAGAAGGTGCCGCCGGGCTTGAGAACCCGGAACATCTCGTGTCCGACCAGGACCTGATCGGGGTAATAGTAGAACGATTCGATCGAGACGATATGGTCGATCGAGGCATCCTCGAAGGGCAGGTTCTCGGCACTCGCGGTCTCGAACCGGACGTTGGCGGGGTTCTCGCTGTCCCCTGCGGCCTGCTCGATCATCGCCGGTGAGAGATCGACGCCGATCACCTGACCGTCGGGGAGGGTGTTCACGGCCAGATGGCGGGTGAACCAGCCGTCGCCGCAGGAGAGATCGAGGACCGTGTCCTTCTCCATGGCCGGGAGTTCGT
>CAYSYY010000097.1:8892-10111 GCA_964435265.1 uncultured Gemmatimonadota bacterium | reverse complement strand
ATATTTCTGAATATTCCAGAAAGACTCTTACACAGCAGGTTGTTGACCTGCTGGTAGGTCAGGGTCCGCTTCCGCTTGAGGAGGTCACGCAGCTCCTCGAAGCCCTTCCGGTTGATCAGGTCGCTCACTATCTCAGCTCCTGGTACTCTTTGAGCAGGCGGGAGAGGGTTTCGTCATCACCCGCCCGCCGGGCCTGTTCCATCGATGCTTTGAGTCTCTTCCGGCGCGCTTTCAGACGCCGGCTCTCGATACCACCCCTGATCTCAACGGCCACCTCGCGGTCGCGTTCGGCTCCGGCCGGCGTCTCAGCCGCCACGATCGAGGCCAGCAGATTGCGGGCCTCGGGGGGAGCCTGCTCGAGCAACCGGTCGATCACTGCCCCGTCGCCCGCCTGTCCGGCGATCAGCTCGAACAGGGTCCGGGTGCGATGATCGCGGAAATCGCCCGGTTCCAGATCGACCATGAGCTCGGCGCGCAGGTCGTCGCGGGTTATCAGGAGGCGGAGCAGTTCGGTCTCCAGACGGCCGGGGGGGGCGCCGGCTCTCGCCGCACCGGCCTGGTCCGGGCGTTTCTCCCAGGCTGATTCATGGGCCGCTATCCGGTCCATTTCCTTCTGCAGGGTGGCCTCGTCGAGCCCGACCCGCGCAGCCAGCTGCTGCACGCTCAGGGTCCGGCGCAGTTCGTCGGCGTCGTGGCGCAGCAGTTCGAGCAGGCGGCGGGCGGCCTCGGCCCGTCCGCCCACGTCACGTTCCTCGAGCGGCGGAGAGAGCTGAGCGAGGTAGAACGGTACGATCGTATCGGCATGCCTCAGCCGCGAGCGGAAGGCTTCGGCGCCCTCGGTCCGTATCAGCGTGTCCGGGTCCTCACCCTCGGGCATGCCGAGGAAAGCCACCTCGAGCCCTTCGCGGACCAGGCTGGCGTATGATCCCAGGGCCGCCTTGATACCCGCGGCATCGGCGTCGAAGAGCAGCAGGACTTTCTTCACCAGACGTTTCAGGATGAGCGCCTGGTCGTCGGTGAAAGCGGTGCCGCTGGCGGCCACGACGCCCTGGATCCCGGCCTGGTGCAGGCTCAGCACGTCGAAGTATCCCTCGACCAGCAGGGCCCGCTCTTCTTTGAGCAGGGCATTGACCGCCTGGGGCAGGCCGTAGAGGACCCTGCCCTTGGTGTAGAGGGGGGTTTCGGGGCTGTTCAGGTACTTCGGACCCACCTCGTCCCC
>CAYSYY010000097.1:0-8882 GCA_964435265.1 uncultured Gemmatimonadota bacterium | reverse complement strand
GATGACCCGGCCGCGTCGGTCGAGAAAGGGGAAAATGATCCTGTTCCTGAAGGTGTCGTAGCACCCTCCACCTTCACGGCGCTTTGAGAGACCCGCCTCCACCCTGAGAGGTTCCGGGTAGCCCCGGGTACCGAGGAAGGTGTTCAGGCCGTCCCAGCCGTCGGGAGCGAATCCCATCCGGAAAGCCTTGGCCGTGGCACCGGTAATCCCCCGTTCCTTCAGGTAGGCCACGGCCGGCCGGCCGACCGGTTCTTTCAGGTTCTTCTCGAACCACCCCGCGGCCTCTTCCAGAACCGCCCGCAGCCGGTCGGTACGGTCGGCGGCGGGTTCTGAAGTCCTCCGGGGCAGAGCCAGACCGGCCTTGTTGGCGAGCTCCTCCACCGCCTGCGGGAAACTCATCCCCTCCCGTTCGACCAGGAAGGTGATGGCGTTCCCGCCGGCCCCGCAGCCGAAGCAGTAGTACATGCCCCGTTCGCGGTTCACACTGAACGAGGGGGTTTTCTCGTTGTGGAAGGGGCAGAGGCCGAACCAGTTCTTCCCCTTCTTCTTGAGTTTCACGTACGCGGAGATCAGTTCGACGATGTCGGTGGCCGCGCGGACCTCCTCGAGGAAGTGATCGTCGAACTTCACGCCGTCCCCCCCTTGAACACCACCCGGGTGATCCCGTAGCCCCCCGGCCGGTCCCGCTCCACGTCGTAAGAGGCCACGTCGGGATGCCCGGAGAGCACCTCGGCCACCATCCGTCGCAGCGCCCCCGTCCCGCTTCCATGGATGATGCGCACCCGGCCCAGCCCCGCCAGCAGGGCGTCGTCGAGATACTTCTCCACCCGTTCCCTGGCCTCCTCGACCCGCAGGCCGATGATCTCGAGATGTTCCGGAACACTCTTTACCGGGGTCCGGACCACCGCCCGCGGGACCGGGGCGGCCGTTTCGGGAAGGGGCTCCAGTTCGGCCCGGTCCACCTCTACGGTCAGCGAGCCCGCCTGTACTCTGATCCGGTCGGATCCGGCCGAGAGCACCGTGGCCGGCCGCTGCAGGTTGCGCAGCATGACCCGGTCCCCTTCTTTGAGCGGCTCCGGAATACGTGCCTCGGGAACCGCGGCGGCCTCGAGCGTCGCCGCGATCTCCGCTTCAACCTCACCTACCACGGCGTGCGCCCGACGAATGGTCCTGGCCGAGGCCTGCCGCTCCCTGATCTCGCGGACCTCCGCTTCGATCCGGCGCCGGGCCTCGGCGACGATCCGCCCGGCCTCTTCGGCGGCCCGCCGGCGTTCGCTCTGTTCACTAGCGGCCAGCTCGGTGCTCAGGGCCTCGTAGCGCGCGCGGTCGGCGGCGGCGAGACGGGCGTCCCGCTCGGCCCGGCGGGTCAGCGCCGTGAGTTCCTCCCGCATCAGCTCGGTCTCGCGCAGAACCCGGTCGAGGTTCTGTTCGGCCGGACCGAGATAGTCCCGGGCGCGGGCCACGATCCCGGCGGGCAGTCCCGAGCGCTCCGCGATCTCGAAGGCGAAACTGCGGCCGGGCTCGCCGGCACGGAATTCGTAGGTGGGAGTGAGGGCGGAATCGGAGAAGATCATCCGGCCGTTGCCCATCCCCGCGGCCTGGGCGGCGTGCGCCTTGATTCGCCCGTCGTGGGTGATGCAGACGGTCAGGGCTCCCGAGGCGGTCAGCTCGTCGAGGATGGCGATCGCCAGGGCCGCTCCCTGAGCCGGATCGGTCCCGGCTCCGGCCTCATCGATGAGACAGAGCTTCGGGCCCGGCGGCGGGGCGAGCATCTCGCGCAGCCGCTTGAGCCGGGCGGTGAAGGTCGAGAGGTCGGCCTCGAGCGACTGCTCGTCGCCGATGTCCACATGCATCCGTTCCACCCACGGCACCCGGCTCCCTTCCCGGGCGGGGATGGGCAGACCGCACAGCGCCAGCGCGGTGCAGAGCCCGACTGTCTGCAGGGCGACCGTTTTCCCGCCGGCGTTGGGTCCCGAGATCACCAGCGTGCGGATCCCGTTCGACAGGGTCAGTGAGAGCGGCACCACCCGGTCGGCGCCGTGGGCGGCGGCCAGCAGAGGGTGGCGGGTTTCGATGAGTTCGAGGGTGTCATCGGCGGCGACCTCGGGGAGAGTGAGCGGTCCGGCTCCGGGGTAGCGGGCCGCGGCCTGGGCGGCGTCGAGCACCGCCAGCCGGTCGAGATCGGTTCCGATGTCCCGGCGGCGGGCGGCGCACAGTGCGGTGAGCTCCCGCAGAAGCCGATCGACCTCCTGAGCTTCGTCGCGCTGGAGCTGGCGCAGCTCGAGTCCCGCCTCGGCGAGTTCGACCGGTTCGATGAAGAAGGTCTGGCCGCTGCGCGACCGGTCGAGGGCCACGCCGGGCACCCGTCCCCGCTGCTCGGCCGGCACCGCTACCACGAACCGGCCGTCACGCAGAGTCGGTTCAGGCTCCTGCGCGGTTCCTTCACGGTGCAGGCGCGCGGCCAGCTCGTGGGCGGCGGTCCGGAGCCGTTCCTGCTGCCGGGTGATCTCCCGGCGCAGCCGCAGCAGCTCCGGCGAGGCGTCGTCGCGCAGCACCCCGCCCGGATCGAGGCACCGGTCGAGGATGTCCAGTTCACGGGCGTAGGATCCGATCGCACCGTACGCCTCGAGGAAGACGGGATGGGCCCGCCGGCCTTCCCGGGTGAGGTAGCGTCCCATGGCGTGCAGGGCGCCGATGACGAGTCGCAGATCCCACAGCTCGGTGGCGTCGAGACGGGCTCCGACCGCGACCAGACGCGGCAGCAGCGGATCGACCTCGGGGATGCTTTCGAAGGGAGGATGGGCCTCGGCGTCCAGGGTCCGGTCAACCTCAACGTGGACCCGCTGCTGCTGCTGCACCGCGGGCAGGTCGGTCAGGGGATGGGATCGGATCAGGCGCGCGCCCCCGCGCGGTGAGTACGTTCCCGCGGCGATACGTTCGAGCAGATCGCCGAAGGCAAGCCGATCCAGGTCGTATTGCCTCAATCCGGTAGCCGCTGCAGTTCGTCACGGGCCAGCCCATTCACCACCCCGCCGTCAGCCTGCCCGCGCAGCTGCGCCATCGCTGTTTTCATGAGCCGGCCCAGGTCGGCCGGTCCGGCCAGGCTCTCGGCCGCGATGATGGTCTTCAGGACGTTGCGGATCTCCGCTTCGCTCTTTTGAGCCGGCAGATAGCTCTCGATGAGCGTGAGTTCGTAACTCTCCTTGGCGACCAGATCAGCGCGGCCGCCCTGTTCGAAGGCCTCGATCGATTCCCGCCGCCCCTTGGCCTGCCTGGTGAGGACGGCGAGGACCTCGTCATCGGTCAGGCCCTCACGCTTCTCTATCCGGGCGTACTGGATCTGGGAGATGACGAAGCGGAGCGCGCCGGTCCTGGCCCTGTCCCCACTCTTGAGTGCGTCCTTGAGATCGCTCTGGATGGTTTCGAACAGGCTGGACATCGACACCCCCGGGCACGGTTCGAAGTGGTGAGACCGAGATAAAATGTGTGTCCCGACGGACACCGCAAGATAAAACCACACCTGCGGCGCAGCTGCGGCCTCATTCTTTGGCGTTCAGTCATATATTTTTATGTGCAGATAGATATGCCAAGGTCTATCTGTATTCACAGAGAATCAGTGAAAGGGCAGCAACAGCAGCGGCTTCGCTGCGCAGTCGCCGGGTGCCGAGATGGACCGGTATCCCTCCGGCGGCGACCGCTTCGGCGAGCTCGTCGGGAGCCAGCCCGCCCTCGGGGCCCACCAGCAGTCCGATCGCGGTGACACCGCGGGCCTGCAGCATCCGGGCCGCTTCGCGCGGTCCGGTCGCACCGGCCTCATCGGCGATCAGGAGCCCCTCCCCTCCTGCCTCGGCCAGGAAATCCGCCCAGGTCAGTTCCGCGCCGATCTTCGGCACGAGACCGCGTCCGCACTGCTTGGCGGTCTCGCGGGCGATCCGTTCGAGCCGGTCGCGCCTGACACTGCGGCGCTCGACCCGTTGCGTGTGCACCGGGGTGAAAGCGCTCAGACCGAGCTCGGTACCGAGTTCCAGGGCCAGCTCCTGTCCCGCCGGCCGCACCGGCGCCAGATAGAGGGTCAGGTAAAGGGGCGGCTCGCGCCACTGCTCCACGATCTCCAGAAGTCGCAGTTCGGCGGCCTCGGGATCGGCCTCGAGGAGGGTACAGCGGGCGCCGCGCCCGTCACCGATCACCGCCCAGACGTCCGCCCCTTCCCGGGCCCGCCGCACGCGCACCAGGTGATGGCTCTCCTCCGGATCGAGCCGGACGGTGCGCCCGGCCGCCACCTCGCCCCCTCCCGCCGGCCAGAGTACGCAGAGGAGCCCGCTCATCGCCGCCGTGCCTCGACCAGGACCCAGCCGTCCCGCCCGTCCACGATCCCGGCGGTGTAGCCGCCGGCGGTGAACTGTTCGACGGCCAGGTCCCCTTCATTCTCCTGCAGACCGCTGGCCAGCAGCAGCCCCCCCGTCGCGGTGACGGCGGCGAGCGCGGTGATGTTCTGCTGGAAGAAAGTGAAGTAGACATTGGCCAGCACCAGCTCGAACGGTCCCGGTTCGGGCAGGGTGGGGAAACGGGCGGGTTCGATCCTGATCCGATCCTCGAGTCCGTTCAGGACCACGTTCTCCCGGGCGCTGCGGACCGCCTCTTCATCCTGATCGAGGCCGAGGGCCCCGGTCGCTCCCAGGCGCACCGCGGCCAGCGAGAGGATGCCCGAACCGCACCCGATATCCAGCACCCTGCCCCGTCCGGCCAGATCGTCGACGCGGTGCAGCCGCTCGATCACCATGGCCGTAGTGGGATGGTGGCCGGTCCCGAAGGCCATGCCGGGCTGGAGCAGGATGACGGTTCGGCCGTCGGAATCGGTGCCGCTCTCCCAGGGAGGCAGCACCAGCACGCGATCACCGAGGCGGAGCGGCGGGAAGTGATACCGCCACTGTCGGGCCCAGTCCACATCGGGGGCCGGCCGGGGTGGGCTGAGGGTGAAGGGCGAGGCCTGCGGCCCGAGCGAGGTGAGGAAGGCGTCCAGACGCCGGCGGGCATTCTCGACGTCGGTCGACGGGAAGTAGATTTCGAGGGTGCATGTGCCGGCCGGGATTCCGGGATTCGGTTCGTCGTGGATCTGCACGCCGGGGGAGCCCCACTCCACCACCTCGGCGCTGACCCAGTCCACGAACGACACGGGCAGGGTCAGTTCAAGCCGGGACCAGCGTCGGCTCATGGCGGCGACGGAGCGCTCCTACCGCCGCCGGCGGGCTTTCTGGAGTTCCTCCTGGTCGGCCCCGGTGGGCTCGAAGAGGCCCTCCTGCTGCATCTCGTCCAGGATCTTCTTCTCCTTCCCCGAGGTCTTCGCGGGCGTCCAGACCACGATCTCTACCAGCAGATCGCCCCGGCCGTAGCCGTTGAGGTGCGGCAGGCCCTCCCCCCGCAGGCGCAGGAGTTTTCCCGACTGCGTCTTCGCGGGCACCTTGAGCCGGGCCGAGCCGTTCAGGGTTGGAATGGTAATGGTGCCGCCCTGGACCGCGGTGCCGAAGGAGACCGGCTGCACCCGGAAGAGATCGTCGCCCTCCCGGTCGAACTGCGCATGGGGCTTCTCCTCGATGAAGACGATGACGTCCCCCGGCGGGCCGCCGCGCAGGCCGATATTCCCCTCGCCGCCGAGGGTGAGGTAGTTGCCCTCCGCCACCCCGGGGGGAACCTTGACCGACAGGGTGGCCTGAGCCCGCGTCCGTCCGGTCCCTGAGCAGGTCGCGCACGGCTCCGCGATCACCGTACCCTCCCCCTGACAGGTCGGGCAGGTGGTGATATTCACCATCTGGCCGAAGAGCGACCGGCTCACCTGCTGCACCTGGCCCGAGCCGCCGCAGGTCGTACAGGTCACCGGTTCGGTGCCTTCCTTCGCTCCGCTCCCGCCGCAGTCACGGCAGCGTTCCCAGCGACGCACCCGGACCTTCTTCGCGCTCCCCCCGGCGATCTCGTGCAGGGTCAGGGGCAGACGCACCTCGATGTTGCCGCCCCGCCTGACGGTGCGGCGGCGCCGTCCGCCCCCGCGCATGCCGCCGCCGAAGAGATCCTCGAAACCCCCTCCGAAACCGCCGAAATCGCGCATGAAGGCCCGCAGGGCCTCGGAGAGATCGAACGTTTCGAAACCGAAACCGGCCCCGCCGGCCCCCATGCCGGGAGGGGCCTGATGACCGAACCGGTCGTAACGGGCACGCTTCTCGGGATCCTTGAGCACCTCGTAGGCCTCGGTGGCCTCCTTGAATTTCTCTTCTGCGCCCGCGTCACCGGGATTGCGATCGGGATGGTATTCCAGGGCAAGCTTCCGGTAGGCCTTCTTGACGGTCTCGAGATCGGCGCTGCGGTCGACGCCGAGCACCTCGTAATAGTCGCGCTTGGCGGCCATCGTCAGGCGTCACCTTCCGCAGCGTCGTCGTCAGGAGCCGGAGGTTCGTCCGCTCCGCTCGCCTCGTCGGTTTCGTGGGTCACCAGGACGCGCGGAGCGCGCAGGACCCGATCGTGCATGCGGTATCCGGGCTCGAGAACCTCGGCGATATGACCGGGTTCGAGGTCGGGGTGAGGCATGACCCCCACCGCTTCGTGGGCGTGAGGATCGAAGAGTTCTCCGCGTGGTTCCAGGCGCTCGATCCCATGCCGCCGCATAGCTTCGCGGAACTGCTCGAGGATCAGCACCACACCGTCGTGGAAGGCATCGTAGTCACGTACCCCTTCGCTAGAGCTGATGGCCCGCTCCAGCGAATCGAGCACGGGGAGCAGATCGCGGGCCAGCGACTCGTAGCCGTAGCGCAGCAGATCTTCGGTCTCCCGGGCCCGGCGTTTCTTGTAGTTCTCGAACTCCGCGGCGACCCGCAGGAGCCGTTCCTCGAGCTCCCGGGCAGCCTCTTCGGCCGGGCTCCCGGCCCTGTCGGCGGGCTCGGCTCCGGTCGCCGTTCCGTTTTCCTGCTCCGCCTGTTCCGGCTCACCCATCTCCCGTTCCTCCCACCGTTCCGTCACGATGCGTCGTCCTCTCCTCTATCGCCGGGCTCGCCCTCTTCATCCGCTAGGGCTTCGCTCACCAGACGGGCGGTATAGTCGACGATGCTGACCAGTTTGGAGTACTCCATCCGGGTGGGGCCGAGCACCCCGAGTGACCCGGTCACGCCTCCGGCCGTGTACGGCGAGGCGACGATGCTGCAGAAGCGGATCTCCCCCTCCTCGTTCTCCTCGCCGATGGTGATGGTGAGGCCTTTCTCCTCCCGCCGCTTCCCCATGACCCGGACGATGATGTCCTTGCGTTCAAGCGCCCCCATCAGCGACACCAGCTTCTCACGGTCGGCGAACTCGGGGAGGGCCAGGATATTCGGGGTTCCCCAGTAGTGGATGCCCTCCTCGTTCCCCCCGGACCGGAAGAGATCGTCGGCGTTGTTCAGGATCAGCTGCAGGATCTTCGGATCGCCGGAGGAAACGTCGCGCACCCGCTCGTGCACCGACTCGCGGATGACCCGCATCGGCAGGCCGGAGAGACGTTCGTTCAACAGGGCGGCCGTTTCGTGGAGCTTGGCGCGATCCACCAGAGCCTCGAACTCGAGCACGACGGTGTGCAGGAACCCTTTCGAGATCGTCAGCACGGCCAGGATCTTCCGGTCACCCAGGGCGACCAGCTCGATCTTCTCGAAGGTCCCCTCCGCCAGCCGCGGCTCCAGGCTGACCGCCAGCAGCTGGGATAGGTTCCCCAGCGCCCGGACGGTTTGGTCCAGCACCGCGGCGGCGTCCCCGGTCGAGCCGACCGGCTCGCCGGTGATCGCTTCGCGTATCACCACCCGCTCCCGCGCACTCAGCCGCCTCGGGGCCATCAGTTCATCCACGTACACCCGGTACCCCAGGTCGGTCGGCACCCGGCCGGCACTGGTGTGAGGCTGTTCGAGGAATCCGGCTTCCTCGAGGTCGTTCATGGTGTTCCGGATGGTCGCCGGCGAGAAGTTGAGGTCGAACCGCCGGACCAGAGTGCGTGAGCCCACCGGCACGGCGTCGGCTATATACGCCTGCACCACCAGGCTCAGGACCCTCTTCTCGCGCTCTGAGAGCTCACGTCTGGGCATGTCCTCACCCGCCGGCCGGTGGATAACGATCTCTTTAGCACTCTCGCAAAGAGAGTGCTAAAGGTGTAAGATAGGCGCCGCCCCGACGGCGGTCAACCGGTCGTGTTCTCCCCACCGGCGTCCGGAGTCCGTGTTTCTTCGGCTCTGATCGCGGCGCGCAGCAGCCAGGCGAAACCGCCCCAGACACCGCCCAGGACGATGATCATGGTGATGATGCTGCCGGTGGTCATGCGGTATCTCCTTCCACCGCGGCGGGTGCATCCGGTCCCAGAGTACGGTCGGAGAGCCAGTGGTTCAGGGCCAGCAGCACGATGACGGCGAGTCCCCACTGGAAGAGACAGGTTCCCAGGCTGTAGGTGCCGAAGGGATTCCACCAGGCCCCCCCCCAGCTGAAGGACTGTACGCACCACCAGATGAGCATGACGGCGAACTCGACCGGCACCAGGACGCCCATCACGCCGTTGAACCACCGGCCCAGATTCAGCTCGTTGCCGGGCAGGTTGATCAGTTCGGCCCGAAGCCGGGTCAGCCCGAAGCGGATGGCCGCGAAGGCGAAGAGCCCGCCGCTGACCATCAGCCCCAGCCCCCAGGCCCAATCCTGGTTGTTGAAGTAGTTCAGGCTCAGCGCACTCGGCACCCCCCCGAGGAATCCGGCCCCGAACACTACTCCGATGGCGCGCCGCCGCGGCATGCCCAGATCCATGAGAATCCGGGTGATGAGTTCGATCATGGCGATCAGACTCGAGAGTGCCGCGGCGGTCAGAGCCAGGAAGAAAATGGCGCGGAAAAAGG
>CAYSYY010000096.1:9055-10126 GCA_964435265.1 uncultured Gemmatimonadota bacterium | reverse complement strand
CCCGGCTCTCGAGTTCATCGAACAGCCGCGTGAGCCCGGGGGCCTGCTGCAGATAGACGTACAGGTCGATGAAATCCTTCCGGCTCCCCCGGCTGCCGATAGCGATGATTTTGAGGATGGCGATGTCGCATGGATCAGCGATCGTCATGCCACGGTAGTCGTTTCCCTGATACAGCAAAGGAGCCTCAAGCCTGAGGAAGCTCAACCTGGTGCCGCCCATGAAGACGTGCAGTGTATTCCCGGCTCTTCCTGTTACTCTAACCTCACCCGACTCTGAAAGTCGCAGCAGCAGTTCATCGACCTCGAAGTCATCGGATCGAAAGAAATCGAGGTCCTCACTGATCCGGTGTCCGAACTGAAGCGCCAGTCCGGTCCCTCCGCAGAGTGTCCAGCCGTCGAGTACCGAAGTTCGCACCAGATTACGCACCAGATCCCAGGCCTGCCTGTCGAGTACCCGGGGATGCATCACCTGACACCTCTGAGCTGGTTCTCCCAGAATGCCCGGGTCTTATCATCGATTCCCCGGCTCCGTATGACCTCAACCATCCGCTCTGTTCCATAGTATGCGACCGCCAGCCGGGCCTGCGTGAGGCTGCCTTCCATGAGGATGCGCCTGAGTGCCCAGACCGGAAAATCATCCAGATCCGAGGCAGATATGTCTCTGTCCCAGAACAGTGAGTGAACGCTCTCAAACAGGCGCTTCCGGTCAGGCTTCTTCGCGGGCCTTTCCCCGCTCGGCTGTGATCTGCTGCGTGGTTGAAACCTGATCTCGAGATCAGAATCAAGGGCCTCAGCGATCTTCTTCAAGGTCGAGAATGAATACCCTTCATAGCCGCTCTCATAGCGATGCATCGTCGGAGCACTGGTGCCGGCCCGATCGGCCATCTCCTTCAAGCTCAGACCCAGCCTCGTACGGATCGATCGGATCTGAGATCCAATGGGGCGAGATGCTCTATCAGGCGCTGGAGCCATGTCAATATATTATCAATATTGATAATTTTTGTACAGCCCAAATCCACCCTCCACGCTGCCATCTGCCTTCTACCGATAGTGGAAGCCTTCAGCGCGTGG
>CAYSYY010000096.1:0-9045 GCA_964435265.1 uncultured Gemmatimonadota bacterium | reverse complement strand
AAGTCGCCAGACGATGAATTCTTCCTGCCCGGTCTGCGGATCCTCAACCATGCCGAGCAGCCGGTTTCTCATCACCCGCCCGGCGGCCGGTGCCCGGGTATCGCCCAGGTACTCACCATCGGAGCTGAGGACGTGATAGAGAACGCCGCCGCCCTGTGCCGCCCGCTCGAATTCCTCCTCGTAGACTTCCAGCCAGAGACACCCCCTGTCATCCACGAAGATGAAACTGCAGAAGGTCCGGGATTCCGGGAACTGAACGGCATCCCTCATCCGGGCCAGATGGTCGCGCTCCTCGCCCTCGGCTGATGCTATCCTGGACTCGAGATCCTCGATGAAGGCCTGGCGGTCCGATGCCGTCACCGGTCGTCGGGCAAACCCCAGCACGATCACCTTGCGCAGTGAACCATCGAGCCGGTACCACCGCAGGACCGGCTCTATCCCTGTCGTCAACAGAACACTGCCATCTTTCAGGAGCCGGCTGACGGGTCGAGAGGTGAATGGCAGATCCGGCCGCGACATCCCCCCCCGTCCGCCCAGCGGTGAAGCAAAGGCGTACTTGTGCCGGACCTGTTCGGTCTGAACGAAGCCGATCGTGTCCGCCTGCGCGGTAACGGCCAGGAAACCGGCACAGAGCGACAGGTTGCCATCCACATCGTACTCACCCGCCTCGGCGATACGGACGAACGCCTCCTGGCCGGGGACATACCATCCCCGGCCGTTCACAGACCTGATGAAAACACCCTCTGTGCTGAACCAGGAGGTCCGATGCATCGCTATGTCTTGGACCTCCAGGACACCCTCCGACAGATCGATCAGTTCGAACGCATCGGTGAGTTCGCCGGGGCCCTGTCCGCTGCGCCCGATGCTCCGCTCGAACCGGCCGGTGGAATCGAAGACCGCGATGCGGAAATTGCCCCGATCCCGGATGAAATAGCGCCCTTCCTCATCGACAAAGAAACCCTTCTCATCCCAGGGGAAGAGGGGGCGGCCGGTGTGGTAGATCAGGGATTCCGGCTGGCCGGTATCCTGCTGCAGCGTTACGAACTCCTCGTAGCTGAACAGGTCCCCCTGGAATCTCGGCCCCCCGGAGTTCTCCGCCACCGGTATCCCGTTGTCGACATACTCGCGGAACCGGTGACTGCCCGGAGGGGCGTTCGAGCAGCCTGCCTGAGAGAGAAGAACCAGGACGGGAACGAAACGGAACCTGTTCCGAAGGGAATCGAGCGTGATCCGACGGAAACGGAGTGTACTCCGAGGTTCATTGCATCGGGATCCGGGCATGGGCTTTCCCCTACTGGACAGACTTAGCGGGTTTCCGGGATGCGCGGGCCTGAGGTACAGGCAGGCATACGGAACGCGGCGACTCTCTATCTATAGCGTAAAATTGATGGGATTGTGTAAGGCATCGTCTTCGCGACGTCACATTTTCTACAACGCCCGCCATCTCCTCTTTTCAAGTCTTGCAAGAATCTGCACGAAGGGCCTCAAACAGTCAGCAGCACTTGAGGCCCTTTGACCCGATTACTTATCGTGGTCCTCATACTACTCATAAGCATGCTCAGTGAGTAGAGTATTACCCGGAACCTCGACACCATACCAGGCTCCGGACTCAGAAAGGAGGGGGCCTCGTTCTGATCCTTCTCTGCTACGCGGCCGCGCTCTTCCTGAGCGCCTTCCTCGCTTTTTCCCTGCAGCCGATGGTCGGGAGGATGGTGCTGCCGCTGCTCGGCGGCGCTCCTGCGGTCTGGAACACCTGCCTGGTCTTCTATCAGGCGGTACTGCTCGCCGGGTACACCTATGCGCACGTCCTGGCCAGCCGCCTGACCCTGAAGCTCCAGGTCATCGTCCATCTCGTCATCCTCGCTCTCCCCTTCCTTTTCCTGCCGCTCACGCTGGCCGTGGCGGCTCCCCCGGCGGGAGACCAGAGCCCGACCTTCTGGCTTCTGGGTACGCTCGTCCTGCTGGTGGCGCCTCCCTTCTTCGCGGTCACCACCACGGCTCCCCTGCTGCAGAGATGGTTCGTCTTTACCGGGCACCGGGATTCGGCCGATCCCTATTTCCTCTATGCCGCCAGCAATGCGGGCAGCCTGTCGGCCCTGCTCGCCTACCCTTTTCTCCTGGAATGGATCCTCCCCCTTGGTGAACAGAGCCGCATCTGGAGCCTGCTCTACGGGCTGGTCGTGGTCATGGTCGTGACCGGCGGCGTGATCGCCGCAAGAAGAGAGGAGAGGGGGAAGAGACCGGAGTGGGAAGGACCGGATCAGGATCGCCGGGACGTGCCACTGCAACGCGCGGCCGTGACCGGGCGGCCGACCCGCACAATCCTCCACTGGGTCTGGTACGCCTTCCTGCCTTCCAGCCTGCTGCTCGGCGTAACCCGGCATATCTCCACCGATATCGCCGTGATCCCGCTCTTCTGGGTGATCCCGCTGGCCCTCTACCTGCTCACCTTCGTCCTGGTCTTCGCGCGCCGGACCCTGCTCTCGCGCCGGCTGGTTCAGCGGCTTTTCCCCGGTGCCCTGATCCTCCTCGTCTTCCCGCTGATCATCCAGGCCGGCCGCCCGGCGGCCCTTATCTACCCGCTGCACCTCGTGACCTTTTTCCTGGCCGCCATGCTCTGTCACGGCGAACTCATCAGGTCGCGACCACCGGCGGAAGATCTCACCAGGTTCTATTTCTGGATCGCTTTCGGTGGGGCCCTCGGCGGTCTCTTCAACGCCCTCATCGCGCCGCTCCTCTTTACCCGCATACTGGAATACCCCCTCGTGCTCCTCCTCATGGCGCTCACCATCCCCGGTGACGGCATCGCCGACCGTCGGAACCGGCGACGGTTCGGCTATGCCGTCGGCGGAGTCCTGGCGGCCGGCATGCTCTTCTGGGGATTCGGACGCGCCGGCAGATCGATCCACGCCCAACGCTCCTTTTTCGGTGTCAGTCGCGTGATCTGTTACGAGCAGTATGGCGAGACGTTCAACAGTCTCGTCCACGGCACGACGCGTCACGGTCTGCAGAACCTGGCCGCGGCGCAGCGCGCGGTCCCGCTCCTCTACTTCCATCCCGCCGGTCCGGCCGGTGATATCATGCAGGTTGTGAGCGAGCAGTTACCGGCGGCCCGCGTCGGCGTCATCGGTCTCGGAACCGGATCGATGGCCGCCTACGGAACTCAGGACCAGAGCTGGACCTTCTTCGAGATCGATCCGGTCGTGGTGGAGATCGCCGTAGATCCCCGCTTCTTCACCTACCTCGCCGACAGTGCCGCCTCATGGCGGATCGTTCCCGGAGACGGACGGCTCTCGATAGCGGCTTGTGCAGAGAGCGCCTTCGATCTCATTATCGCCGACGCCTACACGTCTGACGCCATCCCGGTCCACACCATCACCCGGGAAGCTGTCGCCCTGTACCTGACCCGCCTCTCCCCCGGGGGGCTGCTGGCGTTCCATATCAGCAATACCCATATCGACCTGGAACCGGTCCTGGGGGCTATCTCACGCTCCCTCGGGTGTGAAGCGTTCATCCGGGTTGATGACGCCATCTCACCGGAGGAGCAGCGCACGGGGAGAGCGGCCTCGACCTGGGTCGTGCTCGCTTCCCGACCGCAGACCCTGACCTCATTTGCCGGCGATCCGGCGTGGCGGGCTCTTGAAACTCCCCGCAACACCCGTCTCTGGACCGACGATTACTCGAACCTGCTGCGTGCCATCCGCTGGTAGCTGCGACTACCGGGTGATTTCACGTATGAGTTATTGATCATCCTGTGGTTGAACGTCCAAGCAGCAGGGTAATACCGAATCGTATCCCGTGCCGTACTACATCGCGGGAACGCTTTGTTTCCAAAAGTTATCGCAATACGCTAGTTTTTGCGTGTAAAATGCAATATCTGCAGAAGGCCGGCAGCAACGTTTGTTATCTATACTTGCGTAAGTTAGCGTTATTCGCTAATTTTTAAAAGCGTATTTCACAAATACGTGAAAGGAACGGAAAAGCCGAGATGCCATCGAGATTGACCATGTCGCTGTGGGTCGAGCAGTTCCAGTCACGGGGCCGCTACACCTTTACACGCGCTCAGGTGGAATCCGACACCGGGCGGTCTTTCGTGGCGGCCCAGACCGCGCTGCGGAGGTTGAAGGAACAGGGTCGAGTCGTTTCGCCCAGGCGTGGATTCTATGTCGTGGTACCGCCTGAGTATCGGGCTACCGGCTCACCTCCGGCAAGCTGGTTCATCGACGACCTGATGCACCACCTTGGCCAGCCCTACTACGTCGGTCTCCTCAGTGCGGCCGCCCTCTACGGCGCCGCCCACCAGCAACCGATGGTCTTTCAAGTGGTGACAAGCAAGCCCACTCGTCAGATGCGCGCCGGCAAGGTGGCCATTTGTTTCTCGATGAGCAGCCTGGTGGAAAAGCTCCCGGTGATCGAACGGCAGACCGAGACCGGGACCATGCGCCTTGCCACTCCTGAGACTACAGCGTTCGATCTGGTGCGTTACCCGGCCGCCGCCGGTCATCTGAGCAACGCAGCCACTGTACTCGCCGAGCTCGCCGAACGACTCGACGCCCAAGCACTCGTCACCATCGCACCGTTTCTCCGGCTTCCCTGTGTACAGCGCCTCGGGTACCTGCTCGATGCGGTCGGCCAGGGTGCGGTCGCCGCGCCCCTGGCCGAGTGGCTCGCAGGCCAACAGCCGCGTGCCGTACCTCTGCAGCCGGGGGAGCCGGTGGATGTAGATCTCGACCGGCGATGGCACGTCCTACCGAATGTCGAGCTGGAGATGGACGTTTGATCCCGCGCGCCAACATCACGGCGTGGCGTGCCATCGCGCCCTGGCCTTCCAACGCGCAGGTCGAACAGGACCTGGTGCTCTCCCGCGCTATGGTTGCCATGTTCAGCCACCCGTTCGTGGCCGATCGGCTTGTATTCCGCGGCGGCACCGCCCTTCACAAGCTGTTTATGAATGCAGCCGGGCGCTACTCGGAAGACATCGACCTCGTTCAGCGCAACGCGGAATCCATCGGCGAGCTGGTCGGCGCCATCCGCGAGACACTGGACTCGTGGCTCGGCAACCCGAGGTGGAAGCAAGGCCGGGGATGCTTCACACTTTATTACCGTTTCGAAACGTCCTTCGCCCCGGTGTCCACCCGGCGGATGAAGATCGAGATCAACACGCGCGAGCACTTTTGTGTCCTCGGCACCTCAAGGCGTCTGTTCACCGTCGAAAATCCGTGGTTCACCGGGTCGGCCGGGATCACTGTCTACCACCTCGATGAACTTCTCGGCACCAAGTTGCGCGCCCTTTACCAGCGCAAGAAAGGCCGCGACCTATACGATCTCTGGCTCGCGCTGGGCACGGGAGAGCCGAACTCCGCCCGCGTCATCGAGTGCTTCCAGCGATACATAGCCCACGACGATGTCACAGTATCGCGCGCCGAGTTCGAGGCCAATCTGGCAGCGAAACTCTCGAGTGCCGTATTCCTCGAAGATCTCCGCATACTCGTCCCGGCCGAGGTCGAGTTCGATCCGGCGAAGGCCGTGCAGATCGTGAAGAACGAGCTGATCGCGAAGCTGCCAGGCCGACCGTGGAAGGGAGTATCCCGAACGAAGGGAGGGGAATAGATACATTAACTGACCGGCAGGAGTTGATCGGCTACAAACCTCGGAGATACGTCCAGACGGATGAGTAAGGGGCAAAAAGCGGCCGCTATCGGCGCGATCTGATGAAATCCCGGTAGAGCTTGTCGGCGATCAGTCCGCCGCTGAACTCAGCCAGGTACGAAAGACCGGTGGCCATTTCCTTGACGGAGAGCCCGGACAATTCGACGGCATCCAGGACATTCTCGACCGGCCTGTCCAGGCCGAAATTGCGCGGCGACAACGGCTCGCGCTCGTCCACATGGCCCCTCCAGATACGGCGATGTTCCCGGTTGTCGATCAGTTCGATGCGCGCATCGATAACGAAATACGTGCCGGCATCCCAGCTGGTCGCATCGATGCCATAGCGTTTCATGTCAATGGTGAAGACAAAGTCCGCCGACCGGACTTCGTTCACCGGTTGGAAATTCAGCATGTCGGCAGCTCGAAACAACACCGTTTCTTCGATGATGGCCGGAACATCCACCATCGCCATGGCGCTGTCCAGCCGGGCCCGTGCCTTCTCTGCTTCGACTTCCCGTATGACGGATGTGCCGACCCGGATGGCGGAGCGGACTAGATCGCCCGGATCGAGGAACACATCCAGATCAGTGAAGACACCTGCGCCCGGGGGCATGAATGTCTGGGCCGCGAAGTCAGTGTCGCTGAACTCGTAGTGAGCCAGCCTGTTGGTCGAGCAGGCAGTGAGCAGGATCAGGCACGAGACAAGACAGAGAAAGGCTCTGTTCATGGTTTCCCCCCGGTCTGGTGAATCCATCTGAACCAGGCAGATAATATCCCACCAGGTCACAAAACCGAACAGGGAATCGATTGAAGCGGGAAACCTATCTGAGCCCGCTACCGTATCAGCTTTATAGTCCGTTGGTCTATAGTACTACGGTCTCCAACCGGGAGGGCTGCATGAGTCGGTCACAGGACATTGCCGATCCCGATCCCCGATCGTTCCTGCCTCTCGCGCCGGACCTGTTCCATATCCTGCTCGCCCTGAGCGAAGAGGACTGCCATGGGTACGGGATCATGAAAGCCGTGGAAGAGATGACCGCGGGGGAGGTCATCCTGAATCCCAGTCCCCTTTATCGACGCCTCAAGCGATTGGTGGAAGCGGGGATCGTGACCGAAAGCGACCGGCGTCCGGCCGCCGATCAGGACGATGAACGTCGGCGCTACTACCGGCTCACCGATTTCGGACGGCGTATCCTGGGCGCCGAGGCGGCACGGATGGTGGCTCTCTCTGAAACGCGCCTCGTGCAGGCGCTTGCCGCCCGGGCGGAGTAGGCCGGAGATGAAGATCATTAAACAGATCCTGTTGCGCCGCTACCTGCGCTTCCTGCTCTTTGCTTACCCCCGGGAGTTCCGCGACGCCTGCGGTGATGACCTCATAAACACGTACACCGACCAATTGTCCGCGCTGCAGGGACGAGGGAGCCGATTCGCTCGGACGAGGGTTTTACTGCGCGCCGTCTGGCACGCGGTGCGCGACGGCACCCTGGAGCGTTTCTCGTCGGGGCTTCGCGATCCCGATCGCGGAAACAAACTATCGGCCCGGGACGTCCTGCGGCAGGATCTCGTTTATACCGCGAGATCACTGGCCCGCAGACCGGCATTCTACTGTACCGTGATGATGATCTTCGCCCTGGGTATCGGTGCGAACACGGTCATCTTCAGCCTGGTGAACGGTGTCCTGCTCCGGCCGCTCCCCTATGCCGAACCCGACCGCCTGGTTACTCCCTGGCAGACGCACCCCCACTGGCTGGAAAGCCCCAATCCGAGCCTGCGCGCCGCCTGGAACCGGCTCGGTATCGCATATCCGGTGTATGAAGACTGGCTCGAGATGAATACCGTTTTTGAAGCCCTCGGCCTCTACTGCACCGCGAGCTACACCCTCACGGGTGGCGACCGACCCGAGGTGATCCAGGCCGTCCGGGCAAGCCACGGCGTCTTCGACGCTCTCGGAGTGGCGCCGTTGCTCGGTCGCACTTTCACGGTGCAGGAAGACGTGGTCGGTGGTCCCCGTCTCGCCATCCTGAGTTACAGTCTGTGGCAGAGCCGGTTCGGGGCAGATCCGGATATCGTCGGCCGAACCATGTCGATGGATGAGCAGAGCTTCACCATCGTCGGCGTTATGCCGCGGGGTTTCTGTTTCCCGAACGACAGTGAACTGTGGGTGACCTTTCCGGACTCGGACCGATCGCGTCCCCGCAACAATCAGTTCGCAGAATCGGTGGCGCGTCTCAGGCCCGGCGTCACCCTGGAGCAAGCCCAACGCGATATGGCGGCGCTGCAGGAACGGCTCAATGAGATTCACCCCATCCCCGACCGGAATTACGGCTTCCACCTCGAGTGGCTGTACGATGAAGTCGTCGGTGATATCCGACCCGCCCTGCTGCTCCTGCTGGGTACGGTCGGGATCTTTCTTTTCATCACCTGTGTCAATATCGCCAATCTGCTTCTTGTTCGGGCTACCGAACGCCGCCGGGAACTTGCCATCCGCTCCTCACTCGGCGCCGGCCGCGCCCGACTGCTCGTACAGCTGCTCACCGAAAGTGTGGCGGTTTCGGTCGCCGGCGGCGCACTGGGTCTGCTGCTCGCTATCGCGGGATTGAAACCTCTCGTCGCCCTCATGCCGGCGGAAACCCCCCGCCTGGCCGAAGTCGGTCTGGATCATCGCGTCCTTCTCTTCACGGCGGCGTTATCCGTCCTCACCGGCGTCATCGTCGGATTGATACCGGCCCTGGGCGCCGTGCGCACACGCTTGACGACCGTCCTGCAGGATTCCGGCCGGGGGACGTCGAGTGGCAGGCGCCACCACCGCAGGCAGTCGATCCTGCTCGTCTTCGAAATCGCCCTGACCTTCGTTTTGCTGGTCGGGGCGGGATTGATCACCAAGAGTTTCGTTCGACTCACCACGATCGAGCGTGGATTCGAGGCTGAGGGTGTTCTCACCCTGCGGCTCCAGATGCGCGGCGAGCGATACGCCTCAACTGATCAGGTGACGACAGCCTATCGCGAGCTCCAGCGGGCACTCGAGGCAGTGCCGGGAGTCACCGCGGTTGCCCGGTCCACCTGCGGTCCCTTCCTGGGGGGGTGGTCCTGGTCCAACGGCGCCGTCGTCGTAACGCCAACCGGCCCGGTAGATACGAATCTGCGCGTCAATATGATCTCAGAATCGTACGGCGAGATCATGGGGATCCCGTTGCTCTCAGGCCGGCTATTCACTCCCGAGGAACTCAGCGGCGCTGTACCGGCAGCCATCGTGAGCGCCACCCTGGCACAGGCGTACTGGCCTCATGAGGATGCGATCGGTCAACGCCTGAAGCTCGGGCACCTTGACAATACCAATCCCTGGTCGACTATCGTCGGCATCGTCGGCGATGTGCGTGAGCGGCTCAATGCCGAGCC
>CAYSYY010000095.1:9883-10148 GCA_964435265.1 uncultured Gemmatimonadota bacterium | reverse complement strand
GCTCTTCGGCCTCATCCCGGCGTTGCAGGCATCATGCCCTCGTATCGGGATCAACCTGAAGGAGGGCGGCCAGGCTTCGGGATTCGGTGAACGGCACCACCGCTTCCACAGCGGCCTGGTCATCGTCGAATTCGCGCTTTCCCTGGTGCTGATGATCGGCGCAGGGCTGTTACTGCGGAGTTTCGGCCGGCTGATGCAGGTCGATCCGGGCTTCAATCCAAGTCCTGTGCTGATGGCGCGCATCTGGTTGCCCGTACCGAACAAC
>CAYSYY010000095.1:0-9873 GCA_964435265.1 uncultured Gemmatimonadota bacterium | reverse complement strand
CGGAACTCGATCCCTACCGGCCCCCGGCAAAACGCGCCGCCTTCATCCAGGAGGTCCTGCGCCGCACGAGCGCACTGCCCGGTGTCCGGTATACCGCCGTCGGCAACGGCAACGGTGTTCCCTTGATCGGCCCTCATAATTCCGTCCCGTTCGCCATCGAGGACCGAGCCGACGCTGCCGCGGAGCTGCCGCTCGCCCAGTTCGCGATGGTCAGCCCCGATTACTTCCGCGTCCTCGGCACGCCCTTGGTGCGCGGACGCTTCTTCTTTGAGAGCGATGATCTGGCGGCACCGCTGGTGGTGCTGGTGGATGAGACGATGAGGCGGCGTTTCTGGCCGGATGCCGATCCGGTCGGTCAGCGTATCCAGATCGGCGGGCGCGCTTCGAACGCACCATGGTTCACGATCGCCGGGGTGGTGGGCGATATCAAGACCGATGGCTTCGATCAATCCGATCAGCCGCATCTCTACCTGCCGATCCTTCAGAATCCGGGCTACGCGATCGCCGTCTATCTGCGCACGGAGACCGACCCCGCCGGCCTGATGCAGGATCTGCGGCAACAGATCCAGGCTGTGGACCCGGATCTGCCCGTCTTCGGCGAGCAACCGATGGAAAGGCTGGTCGCGGCCTCGCTGGCGCAACGCCGCTTCGCCATGCAGCTGGTCAGCCTGTTCGGCGTGCTGGCGCTGATGCTGGCGGGCATCGGCATCTACGGCGCGATGGCCTTCTCGGTCAGCCAGCGTACCCGCGAGATCGGTATCCGCCTGGCGCTGGGCTCGAGCAGGGGTGCGAGTCTGTGGTGGGTGCTGAGGCGGGGGATGCGGTTGACATCGGCCGGTGTCGCTGTGGGCCTGCTGGGTGCCGTGGTCTTGACCCGATTGCTGCGCGGAATGCTCTTCGAGGTCGCGCCGACGGATCCGCTGACCTATCTGCTGCTGTCCGTCCTGCTGGCCGCCGTGGCCATGCTGGCCTGCTACATCCCGGCGCAGCGGGCGACCAAGGTGGACCCGATGGTAGCCCTTCGACACGAGTGAGGATCGAGCGCGGGAGCTTCCTCCAGTCTACGTTTGGGGCGACCAATCCCTGCCCCCCGCCCGGGTGCCGCAGAGATTGACCCGCATCCCCTACTCTATCCGCAGGGATTGAACCGGGTCCACGCCGGCGGCCCGGTGGGCCGGGAACCAGCTGGCCACAAGGCTCACGCCCAGAAGCACGATGGACATACCGGTGAAGGCCACCGGGTCCAGAGGCTCGGTCCCGAAGAGGAGTCCCTGGAGCAGGCGGGTGAGGGCTCCGGCTCCCGCCAGTCCCAGCACCAGCCCCAGCAGGGCCAGTTTCGCCCCCTCGGCCACCACCATCCCCTGAACCCGCCCGGCCCGTGCCCCGGCGCCTCGCGCACGCCGATCTCCTGGGTGCGCTGGCTCACCACGTAGGAGAGGACCCCGTACAGACCCACGGCACCGAGGATCAGGGCCATGACGGCGGCGATCCCCAGGGCCAAGGCGGTGAAGGTGAGATGCACGATGGAATCGGCCATCACCGATTCCATGGTCTGGACCCCGGCCAAGGGAAGATTGGGATCCAGAGCACGCACAGTCTCCCGTACCGGATCGATCAGGCCCTGAGGGTTCCGGGCCCGGACTGCATAGGTGAGGCTTCTGGTGCTGTACCCATCGTTCCCGTGAGGGCCGACCAGAGGATGGTAGACCAGCTCCAGGGGTTCTTCACGCAAACCGCGATCCCGGGTGTTCTCCGCCACCCCCACGATGCGCACCCACCCGTCGGCCGAGGTATCACCGTTGAACATGATGCGCTTGCCCAGCACGTTCTCGCCCGGCCAGAGGCGCTCGGCCAGGGCCTGGCTTACGATGACGTTCCCGTTTGCCTGCTCGTGGTCAGCCGGCTCGAAGGTGCGACCCGCCACGACCGCAATGCCCAGGGTTTCAAAGTAGCCCGGGCTGGCGAACTTGTACCAGAACATGGGGGGAAGCCCCCCCGGCGGGGTGGGCAGGTCTTCGATATCGTACGCCGTCCCGGTGGGATTCTGGGCCAGAGGGAGTTCGCTCACACCGCCGGCTGCCTCCACCCCGGGCAGGGCCTGCAGTTGCTCCAGAAGCCGGGAGTGAAAGAGCGCCGGCTCCACCGCCCCGGGGTACTCGCCGGGGGGAAGAGAGATGCGGAAGGTGAGCATATCCCCGGTCTCGAATCCGGGATCGATGCGTCTGATTTCCAGGAAACTCTTCACCAGGAGCCCCGATCCCACCAGGAGGACCATGGCCAGAGCCGTCTGGGCCACGACCAGGATATTGCGCAGTCGATGCCGCTCCCGCCCCGCGGTGGTGCCCCGACCGGCGGAGTGAAGCACGCGCAGGAGCCCCGTGATACGGTAGCGGAAGGCGGGAACGATCCCGAAGAGGAGGGCTGTGAGGAGGGTTACCCCCAGAGCGAAGACCAGCACCGTCCCATCCATGGAGATCTGATCCAGGCGCGGCAGCTCCGGTGGAGCCGCCTGTAGCAGCAAAGGTATGCCGACCCAGGCCAGGGCCAGCCCGAGGGCACCTCCCAGACCGGCCAGCACCGCGCTCTCAACGAGGAACTCCGCGGTCAGCCTCCCCCGGGTGGCTCCCATGGCGGCCCGTACCGCAATCTCCCGCTGGCGGCTCTCGGCCCGGACCAGGCAGAGGTTGGCCACGTTGGCGCAGGCGATGAGGAGCACGAATCCGACTGTCCCCAGGAGGATCCACAGAGGACGTTCGATGTCTCCGACCACCTCTTCCTGGAGGGAATGCACGATGGGGTGGAAACCGCCGGCATCGAGGAAGCCGATGAACGCCTCTGCGCTTGCCCAACGCTCCCTGACACCCAGCAGCAGGGTTTCCTCCTGCGCTACCGCAGCCTCGGCGGAAACGTCGGGCTTGAGACGGGCCAGGGCGGAGAAGGCGAAGTTCCCGGGATCTCCGTTCTCCAGGTCGGTGTTCAGGGGGAGCCAGAGTTCGGTCCTCCGGCGCGGCCCGCCGAAATCGAAGCCGGCGGGCATGACGCCGATGATCTCGGCCGGATACCCGTCCAGAGTCATGGTTCGGCCCAGGACATCCGGATCTCCACCGTAGCGGCGCTGCCAGAGACCGTAGCTGAGGATCGCCAGACCCGGTCCGCCCGGCCTCGCCTCATCTGCGGTATAGGTACGTCCCAACAGAGGCGGGATACCCAGTACATCGAAGAAACCCGCCGTCGTACCGACCGCCTGCACCCGTTCGGCATGCCCGTCCCCGGTTATGTTTCTCTCCAAACCGAAATACAGACCCATGGCATCGTAGACGTCGTTCTCGGTGAGGTAGTGATAATAAATCCCCGCGGAGATGCCGAACTGGCTATAGCCCAGGTCGGGAGCGCCGTGCCAGAGCCCCACGATCCGCTCTGATTCGGGATAGGGGAGCGACTTCAGGAGCACCCCGTTCACCGCGCTGAAGATGGCGGTGGTGGCCCCGATCCCCAGAGCCAGAGTGAAGGCGGCCACCACGGTGAAACGGGGCGAACGGGCCAGAGCTCGAAACGTGTAGCGAACATCCCACCAGAGAACGCGGGACATGGGATCTCCTTTCGATTTTCGGTGACCACTCCCGGGTGTTCGGTGCCGACTGTGCCGTCGGCCGGGGAAGAGGGTTGCGAGGGCTCGGTGCCCCGTCACGCTCAATGCTTCCCGTCGATACCACCGCCGGGCGGCGGCGATATTCCACCCGGCTCGCAACCGGTATTCCTGCTCCAGATCCCCCGGGATGCTGCGGCCCACGAGATCGGCGGGCAGTACCCGCCTGAGGAGTGCCGCCGCCAGGCGGGGGGGTTCAGTCGGCGAGATACTCATCCGCCCTCCGAGAGGAGATCTTCCAGCCCCACTTTCAACCGCCGCAACGCCTCCTGGGAAGCCCGGAGGGTCTCCAGCCCCAATTCTGTCACCTGGAAGGAGCGCAGCGGCTGGCCGCTCCGTTCGGCGGCACCGGGATCCGACGTCCAGGTGAGGAAACCTTTCCTATCCAGCCGGTCCAGCGTTCCGTAGAGGGCGCCCCGGCTCACCCGGCGCCCGGCCTGCTCCTCCAGCTCGGCGGCAATGGCGGGACCATGGGCCTGCTCCCGGAGGCGGAGGGTGGCCAGAAGGACCAGCTGCTCGAACTCTCCCAGGTATCCTTTGCGGCGCATGGTCCCTCCGTATGCCGGCGGCGACGTGCCGGGCTCAGCGCCGGGCATCGGCTCTGGTACCGGCCAGGGCACCGGCCCGGGCACTTCCCGGTCATGTAACGCCCCATCTCAGAGTCTATTTTCTAGACTCTATGACCAGATATTACGCAGCGTGGGGAAAAGAAGTTGCACCAGAGGGATCGTAATGAGGGTGTTCCCGAGCAGGTCGTGCCGGCGCAGACGGTCAAGCAACCGGACAACTCACAGAAGGTGGCTCGATGAGAGATCCGTCAGGGCCGGATCCAGTAGTAGTCCGGATTGCTGGTGAAGTAGTTCGTGCCGATGGTGAGTCCGTCCTGTTGATCGTTTCGGGGATCGAGATGGACATAGTACCGGGTGGCATCTCCCGGAGGATGGAAGAACCAGTTCTTGCCGTAGGCGGAATGGAGGGAAGTGGAGAAACGATACAGGTTCTTGGTCAGGTAATGCAGATAGGCTTCGGGATCGGCCGGCACTCCATTGCACTCGGCATCCTCGTTGAGTTCCACCGGCAGATCCCGGCGCAGGCGGTCCCGTATTTCGGCCGGACTCAGCGGCGTACCCTCGTCATCGGCGAACCAGGCCTGCATCATGGAATCAAGGAAGATCCATTTGTCCAGGGTCTGGGAATAGACGGCGTTGAAGGCGTGCCACTCGCCGTTGAACACCCAGTCTCTGGGATTACCGTGGATGACCCGGGAGGGGATCCCCAGGGCCAGGCAGGCTTCGCTCAGCACGATCGCCATCATGACACAATTGACGCCATTCCCGCTCTCTTCGGCGTCGGCCAGGATGCTCAGGGCGTTCTCTGGTTCGACTCTCCTTCCCCCGTCATAATCGAGCTGCAGATTGACCCAGCGCAGCAGGTTGAAGATCCGTGAGAGTTCATCCCCGTCCCCGGCGACCTCGTCGAGGGCATACGCGGTTCGCAGCACCGTCAGGTTGGTATCTTCGGCTGCCTGGTAGGTGAAAACCGGCATGTCCCCGGTCGCTTCATAGGCATAGCGGGGACTGCTTTTAAGGACCGCGAGGTAGTTGAAATCGGGATCGTATCCGTAGGGGATCTTCTCCCGCTCATCCGGTCCGAAGAGATCTGCACAAGAGAGCAGACTCAAACCGACAACCAGTGTAAACACAGGAGAACAGAGGGCACGAACGGTCATCGATTGGCTTCTCTCGGAGAGTTTTCCGGTACCGGGCATCCGGGGCGGGTGATCGCTGTTCCGTCCGGGACAGCCGCCCCCCCCGTTCATACGGTCGTGAGTCGATCAGGTTACAGTTGTCCCTGCGAGATGCTCCACCCGCCCGCCATACGCCATTCGGGGTAGCCCCGGGAGATGTAACACCTCCTGTTCATGCCGAAAACATGGTCCTCGTCCGAGCAGTTGTTGTCGAAGAAGAAGCTGGGAGCCGACGCCGGTCAGGGGATGCGCCAGCGGCTTTTCTGCGTCAGGACGGTCTCGGCGGCGACCCGCTGCAGGTAGTCGGAATCTGCCCGTGGAATGCCCAGGCACCAGTATCCCAGGCTCTCCGGGCTCTTCCGGAATACGGTGGCGTAATACACGCATGCCTGCAGGTAGCCGCCGACATTATTGGGATGCATCCCGTCACTGTCCATCAGGTCGATATCGGGACGTTCATCCATGACCCGCCGCCAGGCCTCGCCGATCGGGGCGACCATGAAATGCAGGCTGTCGGCCAGATCGAGGGCGGCGGCGGTGATCATGTCCTGGAACTCGCCCCGGCTGTAGGTGAGGGTGTCGCCGGCGGCGGTCACAAAGGTCGGGGAATCGTAGTTCACCCAGTCCAGGAACATGACCATCCGGGTACGCGGATTGCGGGCATGGGCGGCCTCGCGGAAACCGACATAGCCCTCGACCGCGAGGGCGCGGCGTTCCGAGAGCGGGAAAGGCAGAGACCACTGGGTCTCCTGCAGGATCATATAGTCCCACTGCCCCTCATCGACCTTTTTCATGGTTCCGTAATAATCGAGATGCGTGACGAGCTGGGCGTCTCCCTTGATGGAGTAATCGAAATAAGCGTCTCTTCCTCCGACCTCGATCATCTTCTGGAAGTGGGTGTGCACATCTCCCCAGCCCGTCAGGCTGTTCCCGATCAGGAGGATCTGCACCGGGTCCACCTTCGCGGGAGCGGTCGGGAAGATCCGGAGGAATGAACCCTCGCCGCAGCCCCCGGCGAGCAGGCTGGTCACCACGATGAGCAGGATGAACCGGGGTACACGCGGTTGCTGTTCTCTGAGCATCTCGCTTGCCTCAACACCCTCTGCGATCCGGTCACGGTTCTATGCACATGATTCGGTATCTCGGCCGCTGAGGTTCCGGCCCGGGGTGTCGTTTATGGCGAAAAGGCCGGCTCTGGATGCATTGCACGCGAGCCATCCGAATCCGGTATCCACAGCGGACGGCGTCGCCGCCGATTCAGCGGAGCAGAAACTCCCACCGTTCCAGCCTGGCCCAAGTTAAAGCGACCAGGCCCAGCCACAGACAGACGAATACCAGCAATCCTGTGTATAACGAGCGCCGCTCCCGGTCGATGATGATACCGCCGACGTTCACCAGCAGGAAGAACATCACCACGACGTTTCCCAGGGTCAGAGCCGAGATGAGCTCAATGTGAAATACCATCCGGGAGGGTAACTGAAGCGCGGGGACGAGAAAATACATGAACACCTGCAGACTGCTGAGATAGAAAAACCATCTGTATATCCTGATCCGTTCCGATACCGGGTACGGTTCTCCCGCCCTGATCGTTCGTCCTTCGCCATTCATAATTCTTCCACCCGGTATTTGATCCCCCGCAGGGTCGTCCGCATCATCAGGATTTCACAGGCATCGATGAGAGACCACGACAGGACTGCCTGCAGGGAGGTGAAGGTGTATTTCTGACGCAGACGGGAGACCAGGCGGGTACGATTCCCTTCGATCCGGTAAAGGCCCCACGACCACGTCGCCCCCTCCCAGGGTCCGGCGCCCTCCAGGAAGACCCAGAGCAGGGACTCGTTCTCGGTGAGCACGGCAACGCCCAGATACGGTCCCCCGAGGGCGATCGAATCGCCCACGGCGAGGTTCTGGTACTCCGGGATAATCCGCTTCGCACTGGGCTGACCGCCGTTGTCCAGTTTGTCGAATCCGTAGAAACCGGCCCGTTTGTATCCCATCTGCACGATCCAGGGCCAGATCTGTTCCGGGGGGGCATTGATCTCGATGGCACGGGTCGCGTTGAGCTCGGGATCAGCGAGCAGTTCATCGCCGGCCATGGTGCGGCCGACCTCCTCGGCCGTTGCACCCCAGTGCATCTGCCAGTCCCGGATCCAGAGGAAGTAGTGGCCACCGACGAGCAGCAGGTACACCAACCAGGCGATCGCATTGTACAGAAGAGCTTTCAGGATCAGACGAAGAGAGATCATGGGTTCCGCCCCCTGCTTGACAAACCGGAAACCGAAGGTGACACTGACACAATCATGGAACCGGGAAATCGCCGGTAAATGGGCATTCTGTCCCCTTTTCCGGCAGTAGGTAGTATTTCCCAGAGACTTCCCGGCGACATTCGACAGCCGGGCAGCGCTTCAATACGTGAGGGGTTGTCTGGCTCGGGCAGGGGATGTCAACGAGGGCTTCCACCATGGAACATTTCCTCGTGTTCGCCTTCCTGATCATTTTCCTGGGCGGAGCCTGGGCAGCACTCTCCACCTGGCAGCAGTACAGAACCCGGGGCGTCGACCTGTTCCGGAGCCTGTTCCTCTACCTCATCAGTTATAATCTTCTGGTCTTCGGCTGTTTCTTCGCGACCTACACGCAAACGAATATCATCGGCAGCAACCCGGAGACGTACCCACCGGTCGTATGGATCGGGTCAGCCGTGGGTGTCTTTACCCTTGAAGCGGGTGTGGTCTGGGCCATTCTGCGTTTCGGCCGGGACATCCGCCACAAGCCGGCATCCCGCATTCTCACCGTGACCTTCGGAGTCGCGGCCATGCTCCTCGCGATGAGCTACATCATCGGCTGCACCCTGATGATTCGGGACGGCAGTCCGTGGTGGATCGTGCACACCCATCAGGCGATGAGCTTCTTCATGATGCTCGGGATCAGCTACACCCTCATCGGACTCATAACCGGCCGGCACTCCAACCTGAACGTGAGCCAGCAGACGTCGGCCCGGCGCTTCGGCTGGCTGCTTCTCGGGGGGTTCCTGATCCTGGCAGCCTCGCTTCTGCTGCCGGTCCAGATGACCCTGATGGGTATCGCTGTCGGGCTGCTCTGGCTGAGCTTTACCCCGTTGCTCTGGCTGCGCCGGTACGCCGGTCCGTATCAGCAGCTGGTTACCCCTGAAGGTGCCTTACAGGCCATGGTCCGGCTCGCCGGAAAGCATGACATCACCAAACGGGAACAGGAAATCATGGCGCTGATCATGGAGGGGAAGAGCAACAAGGAGATCGCCGATCTGCTCTACATCTCACTCAGTACGGTGAAGAACCATATCTACAATCTCTTCCGCAAACTGGAAGTCACGAGCCGCGCCCAGTTGATGCACCTGGTCATGGTCGAAGATGCCCCGGATCTCTGATCCCCCGCACCGCCGGCCGCTGCGCCACAAGGGATCGGGCCGGTCATTCCAGGAAGAAGGCTAGATAGATATTGCAGGTTTCCGTCATGTCCGGCCTCACCGATTTCCGGCCGGCCGAAAAGAGCAGGATGTCCCTCTGCGGGTGCCATTGGAAGGAGAAGACGTGGGCCCGGATATTCAGGACGGGGGCTTGAGCGCCTCCTTCTGCCGCTGCACCGACCGTCAGAACCTCTCCGATGCTGCCATGGTTTAGGCAGGAGTACTCCAGATCAGGGATCCGTGGAGAGTAGACTTTCCAGCGACCGGAAGGCGACCGGCTGTGATCCGGAAACGCGGCTGAGAGATTCGGTCCCCCCCCGGGATCATTCGAGCTGTTTACGAGCGCTCCGGTGTCGATGGAGTAGAAATGGAAGGCAGCCTCAGTCTGCCGGTCATCCATGATCCGCAACAACCGTCCGGCCCGGGACCAGACGGAGGGCCATTCCAGCCACTCCGTTTCCGAATTGAAGTTGCACCGGCGCAGCAGACGCTCCTGCCCGGTCTCATAATCCATAATGAAGACCGAACGCTCATCCACCAGAGGCGGCTGCCCGTCGCGGTCGGGAACGAGCCGGCTGAATACCAGCTGCGGTGATGAGGGGGCGAAACGGGGCGCAGCGCAACTGTCGGGAAAGATCGAGCCGGAAACCCTGCTCCCATCCGCGCTCGCGATGATCATCGAGGTACTGAAGAGCTTGGTATCGACGGCAATGAACCGTCCGTCATACGACCAGCTCGGCGGATACATCGGCCAGCCGACTTCCCCCCTGAACTCTCCCGCCCACAGCAGACGGGCGTCGGTACCATCCGCATTCATGATCCAGAGATTACAGATCGGTTCCTGACGGTCCTGGGCAAAGCTCGTGACGTAACTATCGATCCGGTTGAAATACGCAATCCGCTCACCATCCGGCGACCAGCTCGGCCAGTACGCTCCCCCGGTTTCCGTCAGCTTGACCACTCTCGGTTGCTGGGATTGAGGCCGGATCGGTCCTGAGTTGAGGCCGGGGGGGAGGAACACGAACAGTGGAAGGATTG
>CAYSYY010000094.1:0-10176 GCA_964435265.1 uncultured Gemmatimonadota bacterium | reverse complement strand
AGGGTCTCGGGACCCTCTTTCTCGCACCGCCGTCTGAGCTGATCCTGGATCTCCGCCCGGCGCTCCGGCTCAACCGCGGGTTCGCTGAAGAGCCCCTCGGTCAGGGCCTGCATGTAGAAACCGCTCCCCCCCACCACGATCGGGCGGCGTCCGCGGACGAGAACGTCCGCGATGCACCCGGCCGCCTCCCGGGCGTACTCCCCGGCCGACCACGGCCGGCGGGGATCCCGGATCCCCACCAGGTGGTGCGGCACCCGGGCGAGTTCCTCCGGACCGGGGGCGGCGGTACCGACGGCCAGGCCCCGGTACACCTGGCGGGAGTCGGCCGAGATTATCTCGCCGTCGAGGGCGGTCGCGACGATCAGCGCCGCCCCGGTCTTACCCACCCCGGTGGGACCGGCTATGATGGGAATGCGGGGCAGCTCGGGTGACGGGGTGGAACGACGGGCGGGGGCCATGGCGGGCTCAGCCGCGCTCGAAGCGCCGGTCGAACTCGTCGAGGGTCAGCACCAGATGGGTGGGACGGCCGTGCGGGCAGACCTGGGGCCGGGCGCAGGCGAAGAGCCGGTCCACCAGGGCCCGGCGCTCGTCGGGATCGAGCCGCCGGCCGAACTTCACCGCCGCCCGGCAGGCCATTCCGGCGGCGATCCGCTCCTGCACCGTTCCCCCGCCTCCGGCGGCCAGATCGTCCAGCAGTCCGAGGACGATCTCCTCCGCCGCTCCCGCGCGTTCGAGCGCCGGGGGAACCGCTTCCATCACCACGGTGTTGCCGCCGAAGGGACGGAGGGTGAATCCGATCCGGTCGAGCAGCGGTCCGTACTCCTCCACCAGCGAGCACTGTTCGGCGGTCAGGTCGAACACATGAGGGAAGAGGAGCTGCTGGCTGACGGCGGGCTGTCCCCCCAGGTTCCTCAGGACCTCCTCGTAGAGGATCCGCTCGTGGGCGGCGTGCTGGTCCACGATCAGCATCCCCCCCCGAATGGGGGCCAGCAGGTACCTCTCGTGGAGCTGCCAGATCATGGGATCCTCAGGCGGCTGAGCCGCCGCCCCGGCGGCCGTCCCAACCGTTGGAGCCGCGGCCGGGAGCAGCTCGGGCGGAGTACCCGGTTCCTCTTCCCCGGGCGGGGTCGCGAAGAGCGAGGCGGCGGCCTCCCGGGCCTCGCGGACCAGCCCGGTGAAGAGACCGCCGGTGCGCCAGGGCAGGTCAGAACCCTCGATCCGCCGGCCGAGGCCGGCGGCACCTTCACCGGCTCCGTCCGCCGACCGCGCCGCCCCCGGCCGCCCTCCCCGGGCGAAGGCGGCGGTGCCGAGTTCGCGCCCCAGCGCCTCACGCACGGCGACCTGCACGACCTCCTTGACCCGGGCTTCGTTGGTGAACCGGACCTCCCGCTTGGCCGGGTGCACATTGACATCGAGGGTGTCCGGCGGCACCTGGACGAAGAGACAGGCGAAGGGGGACCGCTCCCCGCCCAGCAGTTCGCCGTAGCCGGCGGTCAGCGCCCAGGCGAGCCCCCGGTGGGCGACCGGACGCCCGTTGACGAAGACATATACGGCGCTCGCGGTGCGGCGGGCCGCCCGGGGTGAACCGAGCAGACCGCTCAGACGCAGATCGTCCAGTTCGGCGGCGAGCAGGACGGCCCCCGAAACACTCTGGCGCCCGAACAGGGCCGCCGAGCGGCGGCGCAGATCCTCTCGGGCGGTGAGCTCGAAGACCGTCCGCTCGTCGTGGATGAAGGTCAGCGCGGTGTCGAGCGAGACGAGCGCCGCTTCGGTCACGGTGCGCAGGATGTGCCGGTACTCGGTCTGGATCGATTTCAGGAACTTGCGGCGGGCCGGCACGTTGGCGAAGAGATGTTCGACCCGTACCGTGGTGCCCTGCCGGCGGGCGCACGGTTCACACGTCTTCACTTCTCCCCCCTCCGCGACGATCCTCACTCCCTCTCCCCCGGGGGAAGCGGAGGTCTCGAGAACGAGCCGGCTCACCGCGGCGATGCTGGGCAGGGCTTCGCCCCGGAAACCGTAGCTCCCGAGGCCGGCCAGGTCCTCCACCGCGGCGATCTTGCTGGTGGCGTGCCGCCGCAGGGCGAGACGGGCGTCATCGGCATTCATGCCGCAGGCGTCGTCGACGACCTCGATGAGATCCCGCCCTCCGGTCCGGGCGGTCACGATGATCGATCGGGCTCCGGCGTCGAGGGATTTCTCGACGAGTTCCTTGACGACCGACGCCGGCCGTTCCACCACCTCGCCCGCGGCGATCTTGTCCACCACGGTATCGGGGAGTATGTGGATCCTGCCGTTCACCGTTCCCGTCGATCCTTCCCGGCTCCCGGCCGGCCGTTCCTACCCCGCCAGCACGGCCAGCAGCCCGACGATCATATCCACCTTCAGCACGATCTGGTAGCGGCGGTATGCAGCCGCCTCGCGGGGCCGACTCAGCCCGGCGGCGATCAGGACCACCGGCACTCCGACCCCGGGGGCGACGATCAGCAGAAAGGGCAGATCGAGCCAACCCGCCAGCACCGGTACCGGCAGGACCGCGAGCAGGGCCAGCAGCGCCCCCCTGGCCAGGTATCGGGCGGCCCGTTCCCCCCGGACGATCGGCAGGGTGCGCAACCCGCCGGCCCGATCCGCCCCGGCATCTTCGAGATCCTTGATGATCTCGCGGCCCAGATCGAAGAAGAAGGCGAAGACCCCCGGGATGAGTCCCCGGATCCCCCCGCCGGTCGCCAGGCTCCCGAAGAGGAAAGCGGTCGCCGTCAGCAGGCTCACCAGCAGGTTACCCACCAGCGGCCAGCCGCCGCCCCACAGATCATAGAGCACGATGAGCCCGATGCTGCCGGCCGCGATGCCGAAGCAGCCGGTCGACAGCGGCAGGGCCGCGGCGAGCCCCGTGGCGAGCAGGGCTATGGCCAGCCACCGGGCGGTCGAACGGTCGATCCGTCCGCTGGGCAGGGGGCGGCCCGGCTTGTTGATCGCATCGACGGCGACATCGACGACATCGTTCAGGGTGTTCCCCCCCGCCGTGATGAGGGCGGCGGCCAGCGCGGCCCACCCGAGCGCACCGGCGTCGGCCGGCGGACCGGGACCGGTCAGGGCGCCGACCGCCACCGCCCCGGCGGCGATGGCCACGTTGTGGGGGCGGGTGATCATGACGGCCGGTCCGATCCCCCTCATCGGCGCGCCCCCTCCCTCCCGGCCGGGGGAATGCCGGTAGTGAGGCGGGTCACTCCCGGCGGGAGCTGGAGCACGAAATCGCCCGGCGTGCGCGGTGGATCGTGGATACGCCGGACGACCTCCAGGACCAGTACGAGGGCCTGATCGGGGTAGCGCAGGACGGCCCGCTGCGGGAGCCGCGCCTGACCGGTCCGGCGGTATTCCTCGAAGATGATCTCCCGCAGGACCTTGCCGCCGGGAGCGAACCTGACCGATCGGCACCAGGAGAGATCCCGGTTCAGGCACAGCAGCATGCGCGAACCGTCCGCCAGCGGGAAGCCGAAGTTCACCTGATCCGGTCCCACGTCGTACTGATCGAGACGGGCCGCGAGATCGACCCACGACCAGGTCAGCCCCGGCCCCAGAACGAGCTCCCGGAGCACCGACTCGTCGATCATGATCCCCTGGATCTCCACGACCTCCCCCGGCCGGAGTTCGCCCTCCACCACCGCTTTCTGCAGCGGAAAGTAGACCTGCAGGCGCGGACCGAGCATGAGCGCCTGCAGGGCCACTCCGCCCAGGGCCACGCTGACATCGATGCGGATCGAGTCGGGATCGGCGTAGAGAGCCGTGACCCGGGTCATGAAGGAACCCTGGAGGCTCTGGATCTGCAGGGTGGCTACCGTATTCAGGTCCTCCATCCGGCCGGCGTCCCCGGCCGCCATCTGCAGAACCTGCTCCGGCCCCATGGCGACGAAGTCGGGTTCGACGGTTCGGGTATAGTACGTGCAACCCGTCGCCAGCATCCCGACCAGGGCGGAGCAGAGGGTGATGAGCGCTGACCGGCACATGGGCCCCTCCATCTACCGCGGCAGGATCGCGGTCGCCGGCACGAAACGGCCGGAGTTCGTACCCGGATTGAGCTCGTTGGCCCAGAAGGCCGCAATGGTGTTCCCGGGGTCGAGGACCCACGCCGCCCGGAAGGTTTCCCACGCCTCGCGGTACGCTTCCTCGACGAGCTGCACCCGCCCCAGGTAGGAGAGGATGTAGGAGGGGGAAACGCGCAGGCCCGTCATGGTCGTGAGACGACCCTGCAGTTTCTCGAGCGCGGCGTTCAGATTCACGGCCGCTTCCCCGTAAGAGCCCTGATCGTAGTGCACCTGCCCCAGCCGATACAGGTAGTAATACGCCTCCTCCGGCAGCAGGTCGATCGCGCGGGGAAGCCAGCGCAGCAACTCTACGGCCAGCGGCGCCCCCTCCCAGAGCGCTCCGTGCAGGACGGCGTACGACGTCAGGAGCAGTTCGACGTGGGCTCGCACCCGTTCCGGATCGTCGGGAGCGGCTTCGGCGAGCCGGGCCGATTCCGCCAGCGCCGCCAGGCGTGCCACCACTCCGCTTGCGATCCCCTCCTCCACCGCCGCGGGATCGTCCGGCGCCGCCTCGAGCCAGGCGGCCGAGGTGGTTATCCGCAGCCGCGAATCCATCCCGCCGGTCAGGGCGAAGTAGCGTCCCGCACCGGCGATCTCGTCGGGTCCGGGCGGGTGGCCGTCGAGGAAGGCCGAGAGGGCGAGCCCGGTGTTCCGCAGCGTCCTGGTTCGTTCATCGTAGCTCAGGTGCAGGTCGGTGCGGGCGTCGATGAAGAACGCCTTCGGAGCCCGGTATTCGAGGAAAGGGAAGGTGTTGGTGTTGATCCGGCCGCCGAGGCTCGTCGCCTCGGCGAACCGCAGCGGGCTCATGAGCTGACGGCTCAGGATGGTGTAGAGATCGTGCAGGTGGATCGCCGAGAGGTCCGCTTTCACTCCCGGGCGTTCGAGCAGCCCCTGCGCCGCCCCGAAATCCCACCGCTGCGGAACGGCGCTGCCCAGCAGGAGCAGGTCGGTTGGCGACATTCCCCAGACGCTGACGAAGGGGAAGACCTCCGCGAAGGTCAGGAAAACGCACTGCAGGGTCTCGTCGCTCTGCTCGTATACGTGGATCCACTGAGCCGCGACGCCGCCCGGTTCCAGTCGTTCGCGCAGGGTGGTGAAGTACTCGATGGTGAAGAGCCCGCCGATCCCGGCGATCCAGGGGTTACTGGGTTCCGAGATGATCAGGTCGTACCGGGCCTCGGGCCGTGTGAGCAGGTAGGTCTTGGCGTCCTGGGTGACCAGTTCGGTCCGTTCGTCCTCGAGCGGCCGGCCGTTCATGTCGTCGAAGTACCGGCTCGCTCTGACCACCCCGGGGGATATCTCCACTACCTCCACGCGATCGATCGGATAGCGCAGCAGGTGCCCGACGGTCTGACCGCTGCCCAGCCCGATGACAAAGGCCCGATGAGCCCGCGGGACCATGAGGGCGGGGATGGCGGCCAGCATCGTCTGGGTGGTGCGGTCGCCCAGCGAGGTGCTGGCGTCGGCCTTGCCGTTCACGATCAGCGATGTCCCGTTCCGGCTCCGCGTTACCGCTACGGTGCCGTTGACGTCCTCGGTGTAGAAGAGGACATCGATCTGCGCGAGCTTCTGCCGGAACTGCGCACCCACTTCCCCCCCCCGCTCCCGCTCTCTGAAGACGCCGGCCGCGAAGGCCCGGAGATCCCAGGCGGGGGCCAGGGTGAGGTAGAGGAGGACGGCGAACGCACTGAGACCCGCGGCCAGCCGCACAATGCGCCGGGGCAGGCGCGGATGCAGGGACAGCACGAACAGGCCGACGGCCAGGTTCAGTACGATCCCTATCTCGAGGGTGTGTTTCACTCCCACCAGGGGCAGCAGCACGAGGCCGCCGAGCAGGGCCCCGGCGATGGTGCCGAGGGTGTTGATCGCGTAGACCCGGCCGACCGGCGAACCCACCCGCTCGAACAGGCGGGCCGCGACGTCGGTGGCCAGCGGCAGGGCCGCACCCGAAGCCAGGGTCGGCGGCACCATGATCGCCAGGCAGAAGAGGTATTTGAGCAGTTCGTGGATCGGGTATCCCGATTCAGTGGGCGCCACTACGCTCTGCAGCCAGAGGAAGCCGAGGGGGAGCCGTCCGTAGAGCGGCAGGGTCAGCAGCAGGCTCGCCCCGATGACGAGCTGGCTCAGCCCGAAGAAGAGGAAGGGCCGGGCATAGCGGGCCAGCCACCTGGCCAGCAGCGAGCCGAGGGCGATCCCCGTGATGAAAGCGGCCAGCATCAGGGTGAAGGAGTAGGTGCTCGATCCCAGGATGGTCGAGAGCATCCTGATCCAGGCGACCTCGTACATCATCACCAGCAGACCGGAGAGGCCCGCTCCCCCCACTGCGACCCGTGCCGACAGCCTGAGCCGTTCGGGGGAGAGACCGGCCAGTTCCCCGGGGATGGACGATCCTGTCACCGTCCCGACGGCACCGGCCGCTCCCGGAGTCCCGACCTCACCGGCGGCTCCGGCCGCTCCCGGAGTCCCGACCTCACCGGCGGCTCCGGCCGCCCCGGGGTCTTCTTTTGCTTCCGCGGCCCGGGCCAGAACACCGTACCGCCAGCCCGCCAGCAGCCCCACCCCGACCAGGATGTTGATCGCCGCCGCGATGGTGAGCGCCGCGCTCGTGCCCAGCCCCGGGATGAGCAGGAAACCGGCCAGGAGCGCGCCGATCACGGCGCCGATCGAGTTGATGAAGTAAAGCCCGGCGACCCCCCGCCCCACCCGTTCGGGTCGATCGGTGAGGGCCCGCATGAGCAGCGGCAGGGTACCCCCCATGAGGAAGGTCGAGGGGGCCAGGAGCAGCACCGAGGAGAGGCCCTTGTTCAGCACTCCGCCGAATCCGGTCGTTCCGATCACACCGGCCAGGATCAGATAGAGGGCACTGATCAGCGGGAAGAGGAGCGGGAAGAGAAGTCCGTAGAGACCGACTCCCATCTCGAGATAGGAGTAGACTACGAGCGGTTCGCGGACGGTGTCGGCCCGGCGTCCGAAAACGTGCGCCCCCAGCGCCATACCGCCCATGTAGGCGGTGAGCACCATCACGTGGGCATAGGCGGTACCGCCGAGGATGAGGTCGAGGTAGCGGGCCCACACCACCTCGTAGATCAGACCCGCCGAACCCGAGAGGAAGAAAGCCACCCAGACGGCGGGCAGGAACCAGCGGGTTCTCTTCATCTCTCAGGCTCCGATCGTAACGCGGGTGCCCGGTATCGGGATCCTCGTCCGGTCAGCCCCCCGGGCGCAGGAAGCGGCTCAGGGGATCCGGTGCGCTCAGCTCACTAAGATAGAAGGCGACCGCCGGGTTATCAGGATCCAATCGGTAGGAAGCGGAAAAAACCTGCCTGGCCTCGGCCCACTCCCCCATGGCCGTGAGCGTCCGCCCCAGGAAGGCCAGCGCCGCGTAGGGCGGTATGCGCGGATCGGCGGGTGCCAGCAGTCGTTCCCGCTCCGCGGGATCGGCCTGCTCCAGCAACCGGGCCAGCCGGTCGGGATCGGCGGCGGCCCCCAGGGCGTTCACGACCTCACGCAGGGCCTGCTCCGATTCGCTATAGGCTCCCCGGTCGTAGGCCACCCGCCCGTACTCGTAGCGCCAGTAGAGGGCTTCATCGGGGAGCTGTTCCGCGGCCCAGCCGAGCACGTTCATCAGCCGTTCGGCCGTTTCATCGGCGTCGTACACGGTACTGCGGATCTGCCGGTAATAGTCGAGCAGGAGCTGGGCGTACTCGCCGACCTGGCGGGCCGTTCCCGCACCCGCCCCGGCCCGGCGGGCGGCCTCATCCACCATCTCCTCCATCATCTGCAGACCGCTGTTCTCGACGACCTCACGGACCGCGTCGGAGCCGGGATCGCGCCGCTTCCAGGCCGCGGCGGCCGAGACCAGCAGGCGGGGTTCGATCATCCCCGCGTTCCCCATGTAACGGCAGAAACCGGCCAGTTCGTCGATCGACGGCGCACGCTCCGCCAGATAGGCGCCCAGGGAGAGCCGGGTGTTGCGCAGGGTGCGCATCCGTTCGTCGAAGCGGGTGTGCAGGGTGGCGCCCTCGTTCAGGAAGAAGGCCTTCGGGGCGCGGTATTCCAGGAAGGGGCGGTCGTCGGTGTTGAGCCGGCCGCCCAGGGCCATGGCCTCGGCCACCCGCAGGGGACTCATCATCTCCCGCGTCAGCAGGGTGAATAGGTCGGTCACCAGGATGCGCACCAGATCCCGCCTCACGCCGGGGCGCTCGAACATCGCTTCCGACCGTGCGAAGTTCCAGGCGACGGGGCGCAGGCTGCCGACCAGCAGCAGGTCGCCGCTCGAGAGCCCCCACACCGAAGTGTAGGGGAACACGGTGGAGAAGGTGTACAGCACGCTGGTCAGGGTCTCTTCGGTCTGCTGGTAGGAGTGGATCCACTGGGCCACCACTCCCCGCAGTTCGAGGTGGTCGCGCAGGGTGGTGAAGTACTCGTACGAGAACAGCCCTCCGATCCCCGCGATCCACGGATTGCTCGGTTCCGAGAGGATGAGGTCGTAGACCGCGTCGGGCCGGGTCAGGAGGTAGGTCTTGGCGTCCTGGGTGACCAGAGTGGTGCGGGGATCGGCCAGCGGCCGGTTGTTGATCTCATCGAAGAACCGGCTGGCCTCGACGACCCCGGGGGAGATCTCGACGATCTCCACCCCCCCGACGGGGTACTGCAGCAGATGCCCCGCGGTCTGACCGCTGCCCAGTCCGATCACCAGGGCGCGGCGCGCCTCGGGGATCATCATTGCGGGGATGGCTGCGATGAGGGTCTGAGTGATCTGGTCGCTGGAGTAGGTGCTGGCGTCGGTCTTGCCGTTGACGACCAGTGAGTAGTTTTCGCGGAACCGCATCACCGCCACGGTGCCGTTCACGTCCTCTCCGTAATAGACGATCTCCTGGTTGGCCTGCTCGGTGGCGAAGCGCAGCCGGGCGGTGGACCGGTCCCCCCGGGTGTGGAACGCGCCCGAGGCGAGCGCCACCCGATCCCAGGCCGGTGAGATGGCGAGGAAGAGCACGGTGAACACGGCGACCGCCCCCGCCATCCGGGCGATGGGGGCACCCCGCATCCGGGGGATCAGCGAGATCACCCAGAGTCCGAATCCGAGGTTGACGACGATCCCGGCGGTGATCGTGGCCCGCACGCCCAGCAGCGGGAGCAGGACCAGTCCGCCGAGCAGGGCGCCGACGATGGTGCCGAAGGTATTCACCGCCCACAGGTGGCCGACCGGCGCTCCCACCTGCCGGCGCAGGCGGGCCGCCACGTCGGTCGCCAGCGGAAGGGCGGCGCCCGAGGCCAGGGTCGGGGGGAGCATGAGAAGCAGGCAGAAGAGGTATTTGAGCAGTTCGTAGAGACGGTACCCACCGTCGGTGCGTGGGAGCATGCTCTGCAGATCGAGGAAGAAGTGCGGGAGCCGGGCATAGAGCGGCAGGGTGATGAGCAGGGCCGCCCCGATGCGCAGCAGGCTGGCGCCGAAGTGGTAGAAGGGAGTGCCCCGGCGGGAGAGCCGGCGGGCGATCAGGGATCCGAAGGCGATGCCGGTTATGAAGGCCGCCAGCATCAGGGTGAAGGAATAGGTGCTGGAACCGAGGATGGTGGAGAGCAGCCGGATCCAGCTCACCTCGTACACCATCACCGTCAGCCCCGAGAGGGCCGCCCCCCAGACCGCCGCCCGTCCCCACAGTGCGAGCCGCCCGGCCTCGATCCCCGCGAACTCGGGAACCGGAGCCGGCTCCGGCTCATCCGGCCCGGTGGCTCCCCCTTCCCCGCCCGCACCGGCCGCGGGGGTTGCGGCGACCGTTTCGCGCAGCAGACCGAACCGGACCGCCGCGAGGATCCCGCCCCCGGCGACCAGGTTCAGCGCCGCCGCCGACCAGAGGCTCGAGCGCACCCCGAGAGCGGGGATGAGCGCGAAACCGGCCAGAAGGGCTCCGGTCACCGCCCCGATCGAGTTGATGAAGTAGAGCCCCGCGACCCGCCGGCCCACCTCGCCCGGCGAGGCGGTGAGCGCCCGGGTGAGCAGGGGGAGGGTCCCTCCCATCAGGAAGGTCGAGGGCACCAGCAGCAGGGCGGTGTTCACGAACTTGTTCACGATCCCGCCGACCCCGGTGGTCCC
>CAYSYY010000093.1:0-10219 GCA_964435265.1 uncultured Gemmatimonadota bacterium | reverse complement strand
CTACGTAGCCCCAGGCGAAGCCCCGGCCCGAGACCGTACCGATCCGGCCGGGGGGGCTGATCTGGGGCAGGAAGGCGTTGTAGAAGACCAGCCCCCCCTGGAAACCGATGTTCCCGAGGATGAAGAGCGCCAGGCCCCATATCACATCCCCCGCACCGACTGTGACCATGAGCGCGGTGGGGACGATACAGATCAGAGTGTAGAGACCGGTGAAGAGCTTCTTGCGCGAGGTGCCGTCGGCGATCGCGCCCAGGTAGGGACTGGTGAGCCCGACCAGGAGCATCGAGAGGGAGTTGCCCGCTCCCCAGAGGAACTCCCCCAGCGGGCGCTCGCCCAGCAGGGGCAGGTTCGCGCTCAGATCTCCGACGACATGGTTGCTGAAGTAGATCGCATAGGCCACCGTCACGACCACGACGGTGAAGCTGGTATTGGCGAAATCATATAGGTACCAGGCGGTTATCTCGCGCCGGTTCACCTCCCCGGACCCGCTCACAGCTCGATCCCTTCGAGCCGGGTGAGTACGGGCGGTGCGTCGGAGCGATCCATGACGCCCACGACATCGAACCTGAACTCCAGCCCCCGTCGCGCCTCCCCCAGTTCCTCCAGGAGCCTGGCCGCCGAACGCCGCAGGCGTTCCCGCTGCCGGCGGTCGATCCAGGCCAGCGGTGCCCCGGCACCCTCCGTGCGCGCAGCCTTGATCTCTACCGCCACCACCGTTTCTGCATCGGCGCAGACCAGATCGAGTTCCCCTCCGGGGCAGCGCCACCGCCGATGGAGGACCGTATAACCGCGGGCGGCGTAATCGGCCGCCACCAGCTCCTCGGCCCGCACGCCCCATGCCTGGGGTGTCTCCCCCGAATCCGACAGGCCGAGCGAGAGCTGGGGGGGCGCGCCGAGGAAGGTGCGGCGGTGAACCGGTGAGGGGCCCAGCCGTCGGAGCGCCGCGCGGTGCTCGGCCGTGGCGTATCCCTTGTGGCGGGCGAAACCGTAGCCGGGGTACTGCCGGTCGAGGGCCGTCATGATCCGGTCCCGTTCCTCCTTGGCCAGCACGCTCGCGGCCGCGATCACCCGGCATCGCCCGTCCCCGCGCACCATGGCCCGGTGAGGCACCCGGCAGCGGGTGAGCGTACGCCCATCCACGAGCGCGAAATCGGGCGCGGGATCGAGTTCCCCGAGGGCCCGGTCCACCGCCAGGAGCAGGGCGCCCATGATGTTATGCCGGTCGATCTCCTCGGGGCCGGCGAGACCGACCGCGTACTGAATCGCCGCCGATCTGATCTCCGCTTCAGCCATCTGACGCGCCCGGGGGGTCATGCGTTTGGAGTCATCGAGGGGATGGTGGGTGAAGTCGGGAGGGAGGATGACTGCGGCGGCCGCCACCGGCCCGGCCAGCGGACCGCGCCCGGCCTCGTCGATCCCGGCGACGCGGCGGTACCCCTGCGCCCAGAGCCGCCGCTCGGGATCGCAGAAAGCCCGCCATCGGGAATCCCTCCGGCGGGCCTGCTCGTCGGTGCGCCGCGCCCGCTCCGCCAGCGCCCGGGCACCGGTACGGCGATCCGCCGCCAGGGCGGCGATCAGGCGCTCCCGCCCGACGGGGTCGGTCTCAGTCTCCAGAAGCCGGCGCAGCGCTTCCAGGCTCAGGCCGCCCGGGTCCATGACCGGTCAGACGTTCCCGGCCGTCTCGTGACCCGTCTCCCGGTCCTCGTCCTGCGGTTCCTCCCGCACCGTGCCGGTCCCGGCCCGCTTCTCCCGTACCCGGGCTTTCTTACCGATCCGGTCGCGCAGGTAATGGAGCTTGGCCCGGCGGACGCGCCCCCGGCGGCTGACCTCGATACTCTGGATCATCGGGCTGTTCAGCGGAAAGATCCTCTCCACTCCCACCCCACCCGATACTTTGCGCACCGTGAAGGTCCGTCCCTGGCGCGAACCGCGCAGCCCGATCACGACTCCTTCGAATACCTGGATCCTCTCCTTCTCCCCCTCGACCACCCGTACGTGGACCCGGACGGTATCGCCCGGCTTGAAGTCGGGAAGATCGGTCCTCAGCTGGGCACCGGCCACACTCTCCAGGCGCTTCATGTCACCTCTCCTCTGTTATCCCGTAGATCTGCGAGAAGGAGCCTCTCCTCCTCGCTCAGCTCGATCCCCGCGAGCAGGTCGGGGCGTCGCTCGCAGGTCCGCCACAGGGCCTGACGCCGGCGCCACGCCCGCACTTCGGCGTGGTTCCCGGAGAGCAGCACCTCGGGCACCGCCATCCCCCGGTACTCGGCCGGCCGGGTGTAGTGCGGGTGGTCCAGCAGCCCGCCCTCGAAACTGTCCGCCGCCCCGCTCTCCGGATCGCTCATGGCGCCCGGCTGCAGCCGGGCGACGGCTTCGATGATCGCCAGGGCGGCGACTTCGCCGCCGTTCAGGACCACGTCCCCGATGCTGTACTCGTGCGATACCAGAGCCTGCCGGACCCGTTCGTCGATCCCCCGGTACCGGCCGCAGAGGATGACGAAGGATCTTTCCCGGCCCAGCTCGTGGGCGGCGGCACGGTCGAAGAGCCGCCCCTGGGGACTGGTCAGAACGACCGGAGCCTCACCGCTCAGGCCGGCGGTTCTCAGCCCGTCCAGGGCCTCGAAGAAAGGCTCCGGTTTCAGGACCATGCCCGGTCCGCCGCCGAACGGGTAGTCGTCGGCGGTGCGGTGCCGGTCGTGGGTGAATTCCCTCAGGTCGTGGATCCGGACCGTCACGCTCCCGGCCTCGACCGATCGGCCCAGGAGTCCCGTTTCGAGGGGTCCGGTGAAGTAGCCCGGGAAGAGGGTCAGGACATGGATCTCCATCTTCATCCCCCTCCCGCGGGCCGCTCCGCCTCGATGACCGGCAGTTCCACGACCATCCGCCCGTACGACGGGTCGACCGCGATGATGAACGCCGACACGGCCGGCACCAGAACCGGCCCCCCGGGCGTTTCGATCTCGAAGACATCCTGGGCGGCCCCCTGGTACACCTTCACCAGCCGCCCGACCGGTTTCCCGGCCCGATCCTCGACCTCCAGCCCGATCAGATCGTCGATGTAGTACTCGCCGTCGCCCAGCGGAGCCCGCTCTCCTTCGGGCACGGCGACCGTCCAGTTCCGCACCGCTTCCGCCGCCTCACGGGTTCCGATCCCATCGAGGGTGAGGACGACCGCGTCGTTGAGCTGTTTCACCTTCCTGACGGCATGGTAGCGGACCATCTCGATCCCGTCGTACAGCCAGACCCCGGAGAGATCGGTGAAGCGATCGGGGATATCCGAGGTGGGGCGCACTTTCACCTCGCCGTGCACTCCCCACGGTCTGGAGATCACCCCGAGCTCGACCAGATCGTCCCCCGACATTGCTGCCCTCCACCCGGCAATGGGGTGCTACCCGTCTTCCCGGACCTCACCGTCTTCCGGCGCCGCTCCGGTTTCGTCCGCGGGCGGGGCTTCGGGTGCCGGAGCCTCGGGTGCCGGAGCCTCGGGTGCCGGGGCTTCGGGTGCCGGAGCCGCCGCCTTCGCCTTCTTCTTCGCGGCCGGCTTCTTCAGCAGCGCGTGCTCCGGGCGCTCCTCGGCCAGACGTGCCATGAGACCCGTACGCCCGAACAGGCTCCGGACGGTATCCGAAGGCAGAGCGCCGGTCTTGAGCCAGTAGAGGGCGCGTTCTTCGTCGATCGTCACCTGGGCGGGATCGGTGTTGGGATTATACGTCCCCAGCACTTCGATGAAGCGTCCGTCCCGCGGGCTCCGCGAATCGGCCACCACTACCCGGTAGTAGGCCTGCTTTTTCTTCCCCGTTCTCCGGAGCCGAATGCGTGTCGCCACTCCTGTTCTCCTTGGTCGTGTTCCCCGTGGGAACGTCGCTTTCTCCGGCGGCTCCCGGCATCCGCCGGCGGGCCCTATTCCCGGGCCGGCGATCCCCGCCGACCCCGCTTTCCTCCGGCCTGCCTTTTCAGGGTCCGGGCCATCTTCTTCATCAGGTCGTACTGGGCGAGCAGGGTGTTGACGTCCTGCACGCTTCGCCCGCTGCCGCGGGCGATCCGGCGTCGCCGGCTGGCGTTGAGCATCCCCGGACGACGCCTCTCCTCGGGCGTCATGCTGTCGATGATCGCCGCGAATCGGATGAGGGCGGTTTCCTCCGCCGGTTCTCCGGACATCCGGCCGGTGAACCGGCCGGGGAGCATGCCCAGCACCTCGCTCACCGGTCCCATCGAACGCAGCCGGCGGAGCTGCTCCCGGAAATCCTCGAGGGTGAACGCACCGTCGAGGAACCGGCGGCCTTCTTCCGCCAGGAGCTCCTCGCCCCCCGCTTCCCGGGCGGCTCTCTCGACCAGGGAGACGACATCCCCCATCCCGAGAATGCGCTCGGCCATCCTCGCCGGATGGAAGCGCTCCAGGGCGTCGATCCCCTCGCCGGTTCCGGCGTAGATGATCGGCAGGCCGACCGTCTCGCGCAGCGACAGGGCCGCTCCGCCGCGGGCGTCACCGTCCAGTTTGGTGAGCACGGCCGCGTTGCAGGGCACCCGGGCGGCGAAGGCCGCTGCGGTGCGGACAGCGTCCTGGCCGGTCATGGCGTCCAGCACGAGCAGCGTCTGCGTCGGCTCTAGCCCCCGGTGCAGGTCCGCCAGCTCGTCCATCACCACTTCATCCACCGTCTGCCGGCCGGCGGTATCGATCAGCAGCAGATCGGCCCCGTCGGCTTCGCTTTCGGTGCAGAGGGCCGCGCCCCGGATCAGGAGAACGTCACCCGGATCCAGGTGCGCTTCCGGCAGGCCCAGCTCGTCGGCCAGGCGGGCCAGCTGCTCACCGGCCGCCGGACGCCGGTGATCGAGCCCGATCAGGGCGGTCCGTCGGTCCGTTTGCCGGAACCGATGGGCGAGTTTGGCGCAGAGCGTGGTCTTGCCTGAACCCTGCAGGCCCACCACCATCACCCGGTGTCCCGCCCGGCCCGCGAGGTCGAGTTCGGCCGTCGGTTCCGGGCCGCCCAGCAGGGTCACCAGCTCGTCGTGGACGATCCGGATCATCTGCTGTCCGGCACCCACCCCGCGCCCGATCTGCGCTCCCAGCGCCGCCTCCCGGACCCTGTCGATGAACGATCGTGCCACTCTCACATTGACGTCGGCTTCCAGCAGCGCCCGGCGCACCTCGCGCAGGGCCTCGCCCACGTTCTCTTCGGTCAAGGTGCCCCGACCTCGCAGGCGGTCGATGACCGGGGTCAATCTGGCGGTGAGGGCATCGAACATGATGAAAGTGACAGCCAGGTAAAGGTAGGAGTAATTTCCGAGTTTCCAATACGCTTTTTTCAGCCGGCCTGCCGCAGCCGGCGGATCGCGGCGACGGGATCGGGTGCTTTGAAAACGGCCGATCCGGCCACCAGGATGTCGGCCCCCGCCGCCACCACCCCGGCCGCGGTCTCTTCATTTACCCCGCCGTCGACGCCGACCGTCACCCGGTGCCCGATCCGGGCGCACATCTCCCGCAGCGACGGGATCTTATCGAGACAGGACGCGATCAGGGTCTGCCCCCCGAATCCGGGGTGGACCGTCATGATGAGGACGTGGTCGAGCCTTTCCAGCCATGGATCGAGATGTTGGATGGGAGTATCGGGGTTCACCGCGATCCCGCGCCCCACCCCGGCCGCCTCCAGCCGGTCGAGGATCGCCCCGGCCCGCTCGGCCCGCTCCGTTTCCTCGAAGGCCTCGAGGTGGAAGCTGAGGGTCGAGGCTCCGGCCTCGATAAAACGGTCGAGATAGGTATCGGGATGGGTGATCATGAGATGGGTGTCGCGCGGCAGGGCGGTCAGCCGGCTCACTGCCGCCACGACCATCGGCCCGAAGGTAAGGTTGGGTACGAAATGGGCATCCATGATGTCGAGGTGGATCAGATCGGCGCCCGCCGCCTCGATGAGCGCGATCTGCTCGCCGAGGCGGGTGAAGTCGGCCGCCAGGATGCTGGGAGCGATCCGGATGCCCATCACCGTCCCCGGGAGGGGATGATCGGAGGGATCGCCGCCCCACCCCGCCGCAACCACGGTGGCGGCGCACCGATGCCGGTGGTATCGAAGTGGGCCGAGGTCGGCATGAAGCCGGATCGGATCGCCACCCGCAGATCGATGATCGGTCGGCCTTCGACCTCGATCCCCGGTTCGGGGGTCTGCCCGATGACCGTCATGTGCATCTGGGTTTCGTCGATCTCCCAGTCGATCCATACCCGCCCCTTGAGATCGTCGCGGATGATCTCGAGGGCGCGCGGCAGCCCGAGACTCACCAGGCGGGGGATCATGACGGTGGTGGTGGCCGGACCGCTGCTCACGATCAGGTTCACCCGGGTGTTGCGCAGAGTCGTCACCCCCTGGGCGGGCGTCTGCTCGATTACCGTTCCCTCGGGGGTGGTGTCGGGCCGCTGCACGACCGAGCCCGGCAGAAGCTGGAACTCCTGGAGCTTGGTGCGGGCCTGATCGAGGGTCAGCCGGGTCAGATCGGGGATGATGACCATCTGGGGGCCGCGGCTGACCACGGCCCCGACCGTGCGTCCCCGCTTGACCCGGGTGAACGGCGGCGGGGTCTGTTCGATGATGAATCCCTCGTCGATGAAATCATGGAAGCTCTCTTCGATCTTCTCCAGCTCCAGACCCAGCGCGGTGAGTTCATTCCGGGCGGCGTAGAAATCCTTCTCCACGATGTCGGGGAGCTCCACTTCCGCCCCCAGGTTGGTGAAGGCCGGCATGATCAGGCGGTCGAACAGGAGCACCCCGCCGGCGAAGAAGAGGGTGATGACGAAGAGCAGGACGATCAGCAGCCCCACCGTCTTCACGATGAGGGCGATATCCCCTGCTCCGATGCGGTTCCTCACCAGCTTCGTCATGCTCGCTATCCCGCTCGCTTCAATCGTGCCGTGAACGCTCCGTCCAATTCATGCCGCCAGGGCCGGGAGAGAGCCAGGCCCCGCCCGTGATCGAATCCCTCCGGGAAAGATGGCGGGAACGCCTCAGGTATGAAAGCAGGATGGTGCGACAGGAAGCGTTCCACGACGCCCTCGTTCTCGATCGGCAGCACACTGCAGGTGCTGTAGATCAGTACGCCCGCGGGACGGAGCAGTTCCGCGGCCCGGTCCAGAAGCTCGAGCTGGATCGCCGTCAGCCGGCGGGCCGAGGCGGGGGTTATCCGCCAGCGGGCGTCGGCCCGGCGGCGCAGAACCCCGGAATTAGTACAGGGGGCATCCACGAGTACGACGTCGAAAGCCTCGCGCTCGGCCAGGACCTCCTTCCACTCCCGACGCTCCAGCCCCAGCGCGCCGTGAGTGCGCACCACCCGTTCCAGCCCCGCCCAGCGGCCGGGATCGGCATCGGTGGCCACGACCACGGTTCCGCCCGCCCCCCGCTCGGCCAGGTAGGTGCATTTCCCCCCGGGGGCGGCGCAGAGATCGGCGATCCGTCCGCCGGACGGGGGTTCGGCGGCCAGGACGGCGAGCCCGGCCGAAGGGTCCTGGACCGTCAGGCGGCCGTCGGTGAGCCCGGGAAGCCGGGCGGGGACCGTTCCCGGTCCGCACCGGAGCCAGCCCGGCAGCGGCCCCGCCTCACGGGCCTCGATTCCGGCCGCCGCAAGCTCGGCGCGTTCCCGTTCCAGGCTCGTGCGGGCCAGGTTCACCCGCACCCAGACCTCGGGCGGCCGGTTGTTCCACTCCGCGTACGCCGCGGAGGCTTCGAATCCGTAGGCGGTGACGATCTCATCCAGGAGCCAGCGGGGGTGCGAGGTGATCACGGCGAGGCGATCGCGCTCGTCGGCGGGCGGAGGCGGCTCACCCTCGCGTCCGGCTGCGCGCAGCACCGCATTCACCAATCCGGCGAGGCCGGCGAAACCCGCCCCGCGCGCCAGGTCCACCGCCGTGCTGACGGCCGCATACGGCGGCACCGCTGAGAAACGGAGTTCGAAGAGGGATAGACGCAGGACAGCCCGCACCGCCGGCGGCAGGCTCCCGATACCCCGCTCCAGACGGTGGTCGAGTTCGCGGTCGAGCCGCAGCTGGAACTTGGTCGTGCCGGCGGTCAGGTAGTGCAGACGGGCCCGCTCCGCCGATCCGACTTCGAAAGCGGTACCGCGGGCGTCGCAGGCATCCAGCGCGTGATCGAGGAACCCACCCCCCTCTACCGCCGTGAGGATCTCGATCGCCCGGGTTCGAACCGGGTCAGTCGGCACCGAAGCGCTCTCCGCCCTTACAGCGCAGTCCGCGGATCACCGCGGCGCCGGAGGCCGCCGAACGGCTCTCGCGCTGCAGGCGCAGGAGCGCCACTCCGGTGCCGTCGGCGGTGCTCACCACCGGGGTGCCGTCGGTGAGGAATCCGCCGAGAGTGCCCGGCTCCGGAGCGCCCTCTGCCGGCCAGGGCAGCTCCATACCCTCGACGGGACGCGCTGCGTGGACCATCAGCCGCTCCGGACCGAAAAAAGTGAAGGCGCCCGGCCAGGGGGTCAGCCCCCGGATCCGGTTCACCACCCGGCGAGCCGGCTGGTTCCAGTCGAGTTCGCCCTCTTCCTTCGTCAGACGGGGGGCCGGGGTCGCCAGAGCGGGGTCCTGCGGCTGTCGTGGAGCCGTGCCGGCCGCGACCAGATCGAGAGTTTCGACCAGCAGGCCCGCACCCAGATCGGCCAGCCGCGCCGAAAGGTCCCCGGCGTTCTCGGCCGGCCCGATGGCCACCTCCCGCTGCAGGCAGACGGCGCCGGTATCGACGCCGGCATCGATGAAGAAGGTGGTGACCCCGGTCACCTCCACCCCGTCCATGATGGCCCGCTGCACCGGAGCCGCGCCCCGGTAGCGGGGCAGGAGCGAGGCATGCAGGTTCACCGTTCCGGCCGGAGGGATGGCGAGCAGTTCGGCCGGGATGATGGGGAAAGCAACCACCACCCAGATCTCGGCGTTGAGGGCCTGGAGCCGGGAGGCGGTTCCGGGGGCGTTCAGATCGTCGATCTCCACCACCGGTACGCCCCGTTCCCGGGCCCGTACCTTCGTCGGGGTCGGGCGCTTCGTCCGTCCCCGGCCTTCCGCCCGATCGGGACGCGTCACGACGGCCAGCAGTTCGTGACGGGAGTCGGCGAGCGCGTCCAGTGCGGGGAGGCCGAACCGGCCGTTGCCGAGAAAGATCGTCCTCACTTCCGCTCCTTCGCCCGGCGGGTGATCTGCCTGAGCGCTCCCCGCAGCATCATCTTCCGCACCGGGGGGAGATGATCGGTGAAGAGGATCCCGTCCAGGTGGTCGATCTCGTGCTGGATAACGGCGCTGTGCAGACCCTCGGCCCGGATTTCCCGGCGCTCGGCCGCGAGGGTGGTGTAGGCGACGGTGACGGCCGCATTGCGCTCCACTTCCTCCCAGACGTCGGGGATCGAGAGGCAGCCCTCCATCGAACGCATGGTACCGTCGCGTGCCGTGATCTCGGGGTTCACCAGAACCGTCGCGCCTTCGCCCCCGCTCGTGACATCGAAGTTCACGACCAGGATGCGGCGCAGATCGCCGACCTGATTCGCGGCCAGTCCGATCCCGTCAGCCGCCTGCATCGTCTCGATCATGTCACCGGCGAGCCGGCGCAGATCGTCATCGGGCTGTCCGACGGCGGCGGCCTGCCGGCGCAGGACCGGATCGCCGAAGAGACGGATCGGGAGTCGGGCCACGCTTACGCTTCTTCTTTGATGACCCGCGCGATGCTGCCCCGGCTGAGCGTGATCCGGACCCGGTCGGCGATCTCGAGCAGGACGGTGTCGGCTTCGGTATCCACCCCCTGCACCGTACCGTGGAACCCTCCCGCGGTGACCACCCGGTCGCCCTTCTGCAGCGCCTGCACCATCGCCTGGTGCTGCTTCTGACGTTTGCTCTGCGGCCGCATGATCAGGAAGTAGAAGACCACGAAGATGAGGATGAAGGGCAGCAGGAAGCCGAACGGATTCGGCTGGGCCTGGCCGGGTGCGGGGCCCTGGAAAGCGGCCAGGGAAAAGATCAGTGCAGTCACGCGGTATCCCCTCTCGATGAAGGTGTCCGATCGGTGTGCTACCGGAGGTCCACCGGAAAGATAATCCCGTGCCGGGGAAACGCCAGCCGGTGACGGTCGGCGGGGTGGATCCTACTGGCGCGGCCGGATCGGTCCGTCGGCCCGTCCGGCGATGAACTGCGCCACCACCTCGTCATCCGAGTTCATGATCTCGTCGGGTGTGCCTTCGGCGAAGATGATGCCGC
>CAYSYY010000092.1:0-10226 GCA_964435265.1 uncultured Gemmatimonadota bacterium | reverse complement strand
TTCGCTCCACCACGTTCTGGGTAGCGATACCGGCGTGATCGGTCCCGGGCAGCCAGAGGGTGCGCCGGCCGCGCATCCGCTGGAACCGGACGGGGACATCCTGGAGGGTGTGATCGAGCGCGTGCCCCATGTGGAGCACACCGGTCACGTTGGGCGGCGGCAGGGTCACCGAGAAAACCGGGCCCCGGCCGGCCGGGGCGAAGACGCCGGCTTCTTCCCAGCGCTGATACCACCGCGCTTCGATCTCACCGGGAGGGTAGGTCTTGTCCAGCGCCATCGGGTCCGGTCCTGGAAGCGGGTCTGATCCGCAAGAAAGGCCGGGCGCGGGCCGGTGTCAACGGGTGCGCTCGTCCCCGGTACCGCGCAGGAGCTCCCGGGCCCGCCCCGAAAGCGGAATGACGACCAGAGTGCCGGTCAGGTCGTTGGTGTCGACGTAGACGTCGGTCCGGAACACGGCCGTGAGGTTGGCGTAGGTCAGGACCTCGGCGGTGAGGCCGCAGGCGTGAACCCGGCCCCGGTCCAGAAGGCAGATCCGGTCGCAGTATTCCGCGGCCAGGTTCAGATCGTGCAGGACGGTGAGCACGCTCACGCCGTCGGTCGCGGCGACCTCGCGCACCCGATCGTAGAGTTCCGTCTGGTAGCGGATATCGAGGAAGCTGGTGGGTTCGTCGAGCAGCAGGAGACCGGGTTCCTGGGCCAGCGCGCGGGCGAAGATCACCCGCTGCTTCTCCCCTGCCGAGAGCTCCCGGATACTGCGCCCGGCCAGGGCCGCGGCCCCGGCCCGCGCCAGCGCTTCCCCGGCGATCTCCCGGTCGTGCCGGCTCTCGAAGAGCGCTCCCCCGGCCCAGGCGTGCCGACCCATCAGCACGATCTCGCGGGCGGTGAAGGGAAGCGCCGCCTCGCTCTCCTGCGGCACCACCGCCACCTGCCGGGCCAGCTCCCGCCGGGGGATCCCCTCCACTTCGCGCCCGTCGAGCGTCACGCTTCCCGCATATCCCCCGAGCACGCCGGAGATGATGCGCAGCAGGGTCGTCTTGCCCGAGCCGTTGGGGCCGATGAGCCCGACCACCTCTCCGGGTGCCACCTGCAGGTCGACCGCCGCCACGACGGGGCGCTCGGCGTAGGCGAAACCCACCTGCTCTAGCCTCAGGGTCAGACCGGGCATCTTATTTCCCCCCGAAAGCGTAGCCGGCGCCCCGCCGGCGCAGCAGCCAGAGGAAAACCGGCCCCCCCACCAGAGCCGTCACCACCCCGACCGGGATCTCGTTCGGGGCCGCGGCGGTCCGGGCCAGCAGATCCGCCAGCACCAGGAAGGCCGCCCCGCCGAAGAATCCGGCGGGGAGCAGAACCCGGTGGTCGGGCCCGAGCAGGAGACGCAGCAGGTGAGGGACCACCAGTCCCACGAACCCGATCAGACCGGCGACCGAGACGGCCAGACCGGTCAGCAACGACCCCAGCACGAAGGTCCTGTGCTTCACCCGGTCGACCTCGACCCCGATCTGCCGGGCACCCTCCTCGCCGAGGGTGAGGGCGTTGAAATCACGGGCCATGCAAGTGATGAGAGCAGTCACCGTCAGCGCTGCGACGGCCAGGCCGATCACCGCCGCTGCTCCCAGATCGTCGGGCACCCGACCCATGAGGTAGAACACGATGGCGTGGAGCTGCTCCAGGGAGGCGAGGCTCTGGATGAAGTAGATGAGGGCGGCCGAGAAGGCGTTGAAGATGACGCCGGTCAGCAGGATGGTGTGGACGGTGAAGCGTCCTCCGGCCGAGGCGATCCGCTCGATCAGCACCAGCGCCCCCAGGGCACCCAGGAAGGCGAATCCGGAGACACCGGGCAGTCCGAGCAGCCCGCCCCCGGTGCCCAGGCCGAGCAGAAGCGCGAGCACCCCCCCCAGGCTGGCCCCCCCCGACACTCCCAGCACGTAGGGATCGGCCAGCGGATTGCGCAGCAGCGCCTGGAAGGCGATCCCGGCGGCCGTGAGGGCGCCCCCCAGAACGGCCGCCGCGATCACCCGCGGCAGGCGCACCGCGAAGAGGATACGCAGGGCGATCTCCCGCTCCGCCCCGGCCAGGGGCGGCCCGACCCCGAGCAGACGCAGCAGCGGCAGGCGGACCGCTCCGGCCGAGACGGCCGCGATCAGACACAGCCCGAGCAGGACCAGCGCCAGCAGCGCGGCCCGGACGGCCAGGCGGGCCGTCGGATGATCAGAGGCGTCCATCGTCGAGCGGTCCATATTCCTCCGGCGCCGGTTCTCCGAAGAGCTCCGGGTGGATGATCCGGGCCAGCAGAGCGGCCATCTCCGGGAGCCGGGGACCGGGGATGGTCAGGCGGTCGGGATCGAGATGATAGATCCGGCCGTGGATCACCGCCGGAAGGAAGGTCCACGGCGCCCACTCCCCGAGCTGGCGGCCGCGCCGCGCTCCCGCCGTGTTGTCGGAGAGATCGATGATCACCTCGGGGCGCCGTTCGAGCGCGGCTTCGCGTGAGACGAGGGCATAGGCCCCCCGGAGGTCGGCGAAGACGTTCCACCCTCCGGCGACCGCCACCAGTTCGTCCAGGTGTGAACCCGGACCCGCCACATAAAGGGGATCCCGCCCCACCACGACGAGCGTACGCGGCCGGGCCGTCCCCGCCACCCGGGCCGCGAGGCTGTCGAGACGGGCCTGCATCGAGGTCACGAGTTGCTCGGCCCGGGCGGTCTCGCCGAGGGTGCGGCCGAGAGTACGCAGAGCCTCCCAGGTCCCCGCCAGCGTCTCGGTGTGCAGTTCCAGGACCTCGACCCCGAGCAGGCGCAGCCGCTCGTGCGCCCCCGTGCCCGCTTCCCCCCCGATCGTGACCAGCACGGTCACGCCCCGTTCCAGGATCCGTTCGATGGCCGGTGTATCGTAGGCGCCGATCCGCGGCAGTCCGGTGACGGCAGGGGGCCAGTGCACGAAATCCCCCACCGCGACCACCTCATCGAGCCGGCCCAGCGCCGCGATCATCTCCACCGCGCCCGGCGCCATGGCCCCGATCCGCAGCTCCCCGACACCTGTTCCACCGCGCCCCTCCCCCCGAACGCAGGACGCGAGCAGTAAGAGCAGAAGTGTGGTCGACCGGACCGGACGTATCAGATCTCGCGGCAGGGACATGGGCGCGGCGTGCAGGGTACGGGCGGAGAGCGGAGGCGTCAAGGAGGGCCGGATCAGGGGGGCGGCGGCCGGTCCGGCAGGGCGATCCGCCTCATCTCCCCGATCTCGCGTTCGATGCGCATGATCCGGTTCAACACCTCACCGCGTCTGGGATCGAAGGCGGGATGCAGCATGAGCAGGTTCAGCTCCTCGATCAGGGCATGCATGCGGATCAGGACCTCCTGGTCCACCGCCCGCTGCTCGATGAGACTGAGATCGGAGGCGGGTGCGAAGGCCTCGGACCAGTCGCCGATGACCACGTAAGCATCGGAACGCAGCGAATCACGCACGATCCCGACCGGAACGGTGGTGCCGGGTGCGGTCGCGAGCACCAGGCTCCGGAGGTGATCCACCCCCGCCAGCGACTGTCCGCCGTAATGGGTGACGGCATCGCCGGATCTGAGCCCGGCCAGGGCGGCCGGTCCGCCCGGGTCCACCCCGATAAGAACGATCCGGTCGGTGATGGTGGAATCGGCGGTGGCTCCGAACCACCCCCAGCGGACCTGGCCGAAGGTCTCGATCTCCCCCGCCACGTACGCGGCCAGCCCGGCTGAGATCCCGACGGCATCACCGGTGACGGCACTCCACCCCTCGGGGCGGTACTGCAGCGTGACGATCCCGACCACCTCCCCCGCCCCGTTCAGGAGCGGCGCTCCGTTGAGCCCGGCCAGCACCGGCAGGGTCGTATAAATGAGCCCGCGGGGGTTGGTCTCGCGAACGCGGCCGTGGTAGAGCACCGTGCCTTCCCGCAGGATGTCAACCAGCACCACCGCCTCACCCGCTTCCACCCCGGTACCCGCGATCTGGGGAGGCGTGTTGCTGCTGAGCAGAGCATTGACCGAAAGCAGGGCCAGGTGAGTCGGCGCATCGGTGCCCAGCAGGGTCGCCGGCATCTTCCGGGTTCCGACCTGTACTTCGATCGAATCGGCCCCCGACACCACTCCGAGAGCGGTGATCACCCGGTTCGAGGCTCCGAACCGCACCCCGGAACCGATCCGGACGATCGCCTGGGAGCGGACGATGCCCTCCCGGGACCGCGTCGAGAGCGGTGTTTCCATCAGGCGGATGTAGGCCAGGACCTGAACGGCACTCTGGCGGCCCCGGGTCATGAGGGCGGTCAGGCTCAGCTCGCCGGCGGCGGCCGGCTCGGCCTGACAGGCGGTTGCCGAGGCGGGGAGCGCGGCGGCCAGCAGCAGGATGAGCGTGAGTGGGAACAGGCAGGGAAAGTGCGTGCGGCCGTCGACCATGGTGGCTCTCCGGCCTTTCAGAAACTGACCGCTCTGATCCCGTGCAGCCGCGTCGGTTCCCGGGTGGCGGTGGAATCGGAGCCGGCGCGCTGTCGCTCGGCGAAGGTCCCGCTCCGGAGTTCATCCACCTGGGCGGGCAGGGCGTACCGCCGCTCCCAGAGAGGGGATTCCTCCGCCTGGAGCATACGCGGCACCGGCGCCGGGGTCGAGCCGGGCAGCAGGCCCGGCCGGCTGGTGAGTCCGAGGAGAACGAAAACGGCGGCCGCGGCCGCGGCCGACGCGAGGAATGGCAGGGGCCGGATCAGGGCGCGGGCGTTCTCGCGCCGCGCTTCGCGCCGGATCAGACGCTTGATGGCCCAGCTCATCTCGGGCCCGGCTTCGATGTCGCCGAGACACCGCAGGTCGCGCACCAGGGCGGTCATGGCGGTGAGGCGCCGCCGGCAGTCGGGGCAGGCTTCGAGGTGGCTCGCGATCTGGCGCTCGACCGGCGCCGGCAGGGACCGATCGAGATAGGCCGCGAGCGATTCGGCCACCAGCCCGCAGTATGCTCCGTTCTCAGACTGACCCATACCACGCACCCAGCCTGTCCTGAAGGATCAAACGGCCCCGGTTCAGCCGCGATTTCACCGTGCCCACCGGAACCTGAACTATACCGGCGATCTCTTCGTACGTCATCCCCTGGATGTCCCGGAGGATGACGACCTGACGATAGCGCTCGGGGAGCTTCTCGAGTTCATGGACCAGCTCCTCGACGGCCATCCGGTTCTCGACCTTGCGGTCGGGTCCGATCCCCTCGTGGGGGAGCTCGAGATCGGGTTCCTCCTCACCGCCCGCGGATCCGAGTCTCAGCATTCTCCAGCGCTTGCGGCGGCGCCACTCACTTCGGGCCAGGTTCCCCGCGATGGTGTAGATCCAGGTCGAGAAGGAGGCGATGTTCCTGAATTCGCTGCGCTTCTTCCAGACCCGCAGGAAGGTCTCCTGGAGGAGATCCTCGGCGGTGTCGGCATCCTTCAGGAACCGGAGCAGGTAGGTGTAGATGCGGTTGTAGTACCGGTCCACCAGCAGGTCGAAGGCCACCAGATTGCCCTCGAGGCTGCTGGAGAGCAGCGCCTCGTCCGACATCCGCGGCAGTTCCTGTTCCTGGATCGTTTTCGCCGTCACCAGCTCCACGGGGTCCTCCTCACCTCGTTCCACCAGGTGAGACCCCCCGCCCCCTTCGAGGTTCCCGGAAAAGCACAAGCCCCACCAGGGCGATGAGACACGCCCCGATCGGCAGCCAGTCGCCGGTGCGGGCGTAAAAGGTCATCCCCGTTTCCGGCCAGACCCGCCCGATGAAAGCGCTCTTGGTGTAGAGCGGGGTTGCGAAGTGGATCTGTCCCCACCGGTCAACGAGCGCCGAGATGCCGCCGTTGGCCGCCCGGACGATCGGCCGCCGGAACTCCACCGCCCGGAGCGCGGCCGCCCGCAGGTGCTGATAGGGACCCGAGGTGCGGCCGAACCAGGCGTCGTTGGTAATGACGGTCAGCAGTCGCGCTCCGTCCACCACTTCCGTCCGGACCAGTCGGGCGAAGAGGCTCTCGTAGCAGATCAGCACGCCGATCGGCGGCACCCCGGGGGTCTGATCGTTCCCGCCCAGCAGCGGCTCATCCCGCCCCCCCCCGAAAACCGACCCGCCCCGGCGCCAGGCGGGCCAGAAGCCCAGGACCTGCTGGTAGGGAACCCGCTCCCCGAACGGGACCAGGAGCCGCTTGTGATAGATCTCCTCCCCGGTCGATATCCGCCCTCCCCCCACCAGGAAGGCCGAGTTGTAGTAGCGGGACCGTTCCCCGTCCCAGGCCGAGGAGAAGGCTCCGGTCAGGATGGGAGCCCCGATATCGCGCTGCAGGCGCAGGACGAAGCGCTGAACCCCGGCGTAGGCGTTCAGGTAGTGGGGTATGGCCGATTCCGGCCAGAACACCAGATCCAGATCGTTCCCGGCAGCCGCCGAGACGGCCCTGGTGAGCCGGTCGTAGACGTACAGGTTGTGCCAGAAGAGCTGCGGAGCCAGCTTCACATCAGGCCGCAGGCTCCCCTGCACCGCAGCCACTGCCAGCGGTTCACTCTCCGCCGCGATCCAGCGCGGCCGGTCAGGGGCCGCGGGGGCGGTGGCTGCTGCGCTCTCCCGGGCCCCCCCGACGCCCAGGACTATCCGGCCGTAGAGAGGGATCGCCAGAGCCACCAGCGCGGCCGGGAGCAGCGCCCGTGCAACGAGACCGATTCTTACTTCACTATTTACTTGACCTATTTTATGTAATCCACAGAACACCAATGTATTAACAGAAGCCACCCAGAAATCGAGCCCCCACGCCCCGGTGAGCGAGGCGATCTGGAGGGGAGCGGCCGTATAGGTCTGGGTCAGTCCCAGAGTGAGCCACGGGAAACCCATCTCACCCAGACTCTTCACGAAGATGAAGGCGGTCCAGAGGAAGGGGAAGAGAAGCGCCCGGTGTCCGCTCCGGAGACGGGTCATCAGCCAGAAGAAAAGAGCATCGAAGAGGGTCAGGTAGATCAGCGAGCCGATCCCGGCCCCGAGGTGTCCGAAGGCGATCCAGTAGAGCCCCAGCAGGTTGAGGGTGAAGGACCAGCTGCAACCCAGGAGGTAGCTCCGGCGGATCCCCGGCGATTCCAGGGCCATGAGGAAGGGAACGAACGCCACCAGCCCCAGCCAGCCGGTCGGAAAGGGCGGCTCGGCCAGTACCAAGAGAACCGCTGACAGCAGCAGCAGGGCCAGCGGACGGCGGCGCTCAGGTGCCGTCACCGCGGTTCCGCCGGGTGGAATCGGTCCCCCGGGCCTGCTGCCGGAAGTACGCCACACACCGCTTCAAACCCTCCCCCAGGGGTACCTGGGGCCGCCACCCCCAGGTTTCCCAGGCCAGGACGGGATCGATCACCGAGCGCTGCTGTTCACCCGGTTTGGCGGGGCCGTGATGCTGCGCCCCACCCCACCCGACCGCACCGACCAGAGCCCGGTAGAGTTCCACGACGGTGGTCTCCCGGCCCGTGCCTATGTTCACGGAGATCGTTTCCGGAGCGTCGAGGGCGGCCAGGTTCGCGGCCACGACGTCCTCCACAAAGACATAATCGCGGGTCTGGAGCCCGTCCCCGTTGAGAACCGGTTCCTGTTCCTGCAGAAGGCGGCTGGTGAAGATGGCCACCACGCCGGCTTCGCCGAAAGGACTCTGACGGGGACCGTAGACGTTGGCATAACGCAGGGCGGCGTAGGAGACGTCGTGCATGGCATGGAAGGCACCCAGATACTTCTCGACGGCCACCTTGGCCGCGCCGTAAGGGCTCACCGGCCGCAGGGGGTGGGTCTCGGCGGCGGGGAAATGCTCCTGTTCGCCGTATCCGGCGCCCCCGGTCGAGGCGAAGATCACCCGCCGGGTCCGGTACTCCACGCAGGCGCCGAGCAGGGTGAGGGTCCCCAGGACATTGACCCGGGCGTCGAAGACCGGATCGGCGACACTGCGGCGCACGTCCATCTGGGCGGCATGGTGGTTGAGCAGTTCGGGGCGGACCTCGTCGAAGACCTTCCGGACCCGGTCCCGGTCGCAGATATCCCCTTCGTAGAAGGTCGCCGCCGGAGGTACCAGGGCCCGCTCGCCGGTACTCAGATCATCGAGGACCGCAACGGTGTGCCCGGCCGCCAGGTAGGCATCGGCCACGTGCGAGCCTATGAAGCCCGCTCCACCGGTGACGAGGATCCGCTTCGAGTCAGCGGCGCGCGGCACGGATCCGGTCCTGGACCGAGGCGAGGTAACGGGTCGCTTCCTCACCGCTCATGAAGGTTTTTAGCATGACATCCATCTGCCTCAGCTGTCCCTCCTTCTCCTGGTTGGGCGCGAACACGGCGCCGTCGAGCCACCAGACGCGCCCGGTGGCGGGATCGAAGAAGCAGTATGCGACCACCGGACCGCCCACCACCAGCCGTTCGTTCACCCAGGTTCCGTAAAGACGCACCGCCCAGCGTCCGTTGAGCGGCACGATCGTCGCGGTCATCCGCTCCCGGACGACGGTGTCGCCATCGTAATATCGCCGGCAGATATCGTCGCGCAGGTTCATGGCCTGCTGGCCGATGAAGTCGACCAGGGACAGGTCGACGAGCTGGTTGTTCTCCAGGCTCCGCCCCACCAGGTCGAGGGACTCCAGCCAGTTCAGCCCGCGCCGGTCGATCTCCTCCCCGGGTACCCAGTATGCGAAGAACCAGCGCTCGAGCTGGTACTTGATCATCCGGACGAAATTGTCCTGTTCGAAGCTGCGGTCGACCCGGAAGCCCCAGGGAACTCGCACCACGAAACCGTACTGAGCCTGCAGGGAATCCTCGAGGGCGTACTGCTCGTCCTGACGGTAGATCAGGTTCGCGGTGAGCCGGTTGAGATGCTCTTCGGCCAGTGAGAAGATGTGCTCGCCCGCCCGGTTGAGGTAGGCGACCAGGCTGGCGTCGGTTTCGGCGGTGATGATGATGATCCGCTGGCCGATGGCGTACGGGTCGTCCTGGGTGATGGCCAGCGCCCGGCGGTCGTTCCGGATGCGCCGCTGCACATCCTCGCTGAGCATGGCCCGCACCCGGTCGCCGGTCGGCGAATCCTCCGCCAGCGAGGCGCAGACGATCAGGGTGTAGAAACGGGTGAAGAACTCCCACCGGTCGAAATCCCGGCGCAGTATCCTGAAGACGTATTCGGGCTGCGGCGTCTCCACCTGTCGCTCGAAGATCGAGGTCAGGAGAGCGCCGTAGCGGTTCCAGTTGGCCTCATCGGAGAAGATGATGAGCTGGTTCCGGTCGCCGATGGCCCGCTTCATGCCGCGTTCGCATCCGGGCAGAGCGGCCAGGGTGAGCAGGGCGGCGCTCACGGCGAGCGGTCCGAGGAGGGCTGCCCGCGCGGCTGGTCGGAATCGTCGTCCGCGGCCCGTTGTCATGGTCACGCTCCTTCCGGGATCATCCCGGGTGCTATTCCGCGGGCGACCGCCCGTCGCCCTTCGGCGATATCCACCCGCCGGAGCAGGATCCAGCCGGTGACGAAGAACAGGGCGATCGAGAGCACCGCCCAGCGCTGGCTCCCGGTGAGCATGCTGACCAGCCCGTACACGGCCGTCCCCAGGATGGCCGAGAATTTCCCGCACAGACCGTAGAAACCGTAGAATTCTGCCTCCCGGCTGGCCGGTGTGAGTTCGGCCATCAGCGCCCGGCTGGCCGCCTGGCTGGAGCCCATCGCCACTCCCGCCAGCACGCCGACGGCGTAGAAGGCGGTCACGTCGTGCGTCGCGAACGCCAGGCCGGTCATGACGACCCAGATCGCGAGGGTGAGCTCGATGGTCGGCTTCGCCCCCCACCGGTCGGTCGTGAGCCCCAGGAACCAGGCCCCGGCTACGGCCGCTATCTGGATGACGGCGAAGAAGAAGATCACCTGAACCGCCGTCATGCCGATGAACAGGGCATAGATCCCCCCGAAAGCGATGACGGTGTTGATACCGTCGGAATATATGAAGTAGGCCAGCAGGAAGCGGGCCGTCTGACGGTAGTGGTGCAGGTGTCCGAGGGTGCCGCGCACCCGCTCCCAGCCCGCGCGCCAGACGCCGCCGGTGATCCGCTCCAGCGGCGGCCGCTCCCGCACGAAGAGGAAGAACGGCAGGGCGAAGAGAGCGAAGAAGAGGGCCGAGAGGGCGAAGACGGGGACCAGCACGCCGTAGTCACCCCGGGTGGTGGCCCGGTTCGCGAAGGGCAGCGCCATGAGCAAGATCTGGGCGAAACGGTTGGGCTCGTCGACC
>CAYSYY010000091.1:0-10255 GCA_964435265.1 uncultured Gemmatimonadota bacterium | reverse complement strand
TCCCGGATCGATTGGTTGTCCGCGGAGCCGGCCGCCGGCCGGTCGCCCGGCGGGGATATCGACCGGAGGCAGTTGGTCGAACTCATCCCCTGTTTCCTGGCCGAACTCTCCGTTCGCCAGCGGGAGGTCTTCGATCTGGTGGACCTGCAGGGGTACGAGCCGGTCGAGGCCGCCGGGATGCTCGGCCTCGACAACGCCACGGCCCGCACCCATCTGCACCGGGCGCGGCGGGCGATCCGCCGGCGGATCCTCGATCGCGGTCCCGAATGGGAGGACCCGACCGGCGGGCGGGGGAGAAGAAAGGAACGCGCATGAGGTGCACCGAGGCCCGGGAGCTGCTGCTGACCGCCGAACCGGATGAACTGCGGGGAGAGGGGGATTCTACTCTGGCCGGTCATCTGCGAACGTGCCCCGCCTGCCGCCGGCTGGCCACAGCCATCCTCGAGAGCGAGGCGGCGCTGGCGGCCGACCTGGACGCGCTCGCCGCCGGGCGAAGCGCAGACGTCACGGGTGCGCTGCTGCGGTCGATCGAGGCCGCCGGACTCGGCCGGTCACGGAAACGGCGACCGCTGCTCATCCCGTTCCTGCTTCCCCTGGCCGCCGCCGCGCTGCTCGCCGTCCTGCTTCTGCCTTCCCGTTCCCATCGGGACAGTCGGGAGGAACTCGCGCTGCCCGCGGCCTTTGCATCGGCCGAGGCACCGGCGCTGAGCACACCCCCGGGCAGGACCGCGCTGATCCTCGACACGGATGATCCGGATTACCAGATCATCTGGTTCTTCTGACAGGAGGTAGAAACGATGCGATACAGCCGGTTCATCACTCTGCTGGCGGTGGCGTTCACAGCGGCCGGTTGCGGCCGCACTCCGCAGCTCGACGTGCGCTCCTTCGAGGTCGCCTATATGAATCCGGAACAGGCCGTCGAACTGATCACCCCGTATGTCTTCAGCGACCGGGATGGCGCCGCCGGTACCTATTCGGTGGCCGGGAACATCGTCACGGTGCGGGAAACGACCGACAACCTGAACCGGATCGAGGCGCTCCTGCGGCAGTACGATCTGAGGAAACCCCTCGTTACCCTGCATATCGACGTCATCGAAGCCGATGGGGGCGGGGTGGACCCGGCCATCGCCGGGATCGCCGGCCAGCTTCGGGAGCTATTCAATTTCTCAGGCTACCAGCGCGCGGCCGGCGGGCTCGCATCGGCGGCCGAGGGATCGCGTCTGGTTCAGTCGATGGGTGTGACCGGTGCCAACAGATCGTACCAGGTCACGATCCACTGCGGCCGGTTCATCCAGGCGGAGGGGATCTGGATCATCCCGGCCAGCCTGGGATTCAGTTCGGGCCGGGGCCTGGTGGACACGGAGGTGCGCCTGCGGGAAGGGCAGACGACTCTCATCGGCACCTCGACGACCGGCGACATCAAAGCCGTCATCCTGGCGATCAGACCAGAGATCGTGAGGTGAGGATCCGCCCCGGCGACCGCCCGGTCGGAGTTGTTCACAGATAGTATAGATAAGCTTATTCGGCTATATGGCAGTAATATAGATTTATATCATAAAGTAATACATTAGGTTCAGAGTTCCCGGACGGAAACCGGGTGGTTGTCCGTCACCACGCCGCTGGTCTAGACTCGTGGAAATCTGTATACCCCCGATGTGCGCGGGTGTGGTTCCCCCGGCGCCGGGTGGAGGCAACCATGCGCCGATGCCTCAGCCAGACGCCTCGAGACGCTGTTCCGATCCCCGTCGGAGAAAGGTGCCGGACCATGAAGCGAATCCCCCGAATCTCCCTGATCCTGGCGGTTCCCCTGAGCGTGCTCTGCCTCGGGAACGCGACCCTCAGCGCCCAGGATATCCACGATACTCTCCTGCTGGCCGATCCGGCCGTGAGCGCCGACCATATCGCGTTCGTCTACGCCGGTGATCTCTGGGCGGCGGATCGAGACGGCGGCGGGGTGCGGCGCCTCACCACCCATATCGGGACCGAATCGAATCCGCGCTTTTCCCCCGACGGCCGGCTCCTGGCCTTCAGCGCCCAGTACGACGGCAACACCGATGTCTACGTGGTCGAGACCGAGGGGGGGGTGCCCCGGCGGCTGACCTGGCATCCGGGCGCGGATGTGGTGCAGGGGTTCACCGCCGACGGCTCGGCCGTGCTCTTCCGCTCCTCGCGCGAGACCTTCACCAACAGGTTCTCCCAGCTCTACACCATCCCCCTCGAAGGCGGCCATCCGACCGGGCTGCCGATCCCGAACGCCGACAAGGCGGTCTACTCCCCCGACGGCCGGATGATGGTCTACACTCCGCTCGGTGAACGCTTCGCCGAGTGGAAGAACTACCGCGGCGGCACGGCCACGCGCCTCTGGATCTACGACACCCGGACCCACGCCGTGGAGCAGATCCCCCAGCCGGAGGGGCGCTGCAACGACACCGATCCCATGTGGTTCGGCACCCGGATCTGGTTCCGCTCCGACCGCGCCGGAGAGTTCAACCTCTTCTCCTACGACCCCCGCACCCGGCAGATCGTCCAGCACACCCGGCACGAGGATCTCCCCGTCATGAGCTGTTCGGCCGGCGGGGGTGCGATCAGCTACGAGCAGGCCGGCCGGCTGCACCTCTTCGATCCCGCTGCGGATTCGAGCCGCCGGCTCGCCATCGGGGTGGCCGCCGACCTGATCGAGGTGCGGCCGCGGTACGTTTCGGGGGCGCGGTATGTGAGGAACGCCGATATCTCGCCCTCGGGGGCGCGGGCGGTGTTCGAGTTCCGGGGCGACATCGTCACCGTCCCGGCCGAAGAGGGGGACGTCCGGCTGCTCACCGCCACCTCCTCTTCGCACGAGCGCTCGCCCGCCTGGTCCCCCGACGGGAGCCGGATCGCCTGGTTCTCCGACGCCTCCGGGGAGTATGAACTCGTCATCGCCCCTCAGGACGGCCGGGGGGAGATCCGCTCCTACCCGCTTCCCGGAGCCGGTTTCTACGAGGATCCCCGCTGGTCCCCCGACGGCACCCGGATCAGTTTCAGCGACAACTCCTGGTCGCTCTACGTCTTCGAGGTGGCCGGCGGCGCGGTGAAGAAGATCGCCCAGGAGGTCCTCTACGGTCCCCAGAAGATCCTCCACCACACCTGGTCCCCAGATTCTCGCTGGCTCGCCTACACCCTCTACACCCGCACCTACTTCCAGCAGGTTTACCTGTATTCGGTCGAAGAGGACCGCTCGTACGGCATCACCGACGGTCTGAGCGACGTGACCTCGCCGGTCTTCGACGCCGGCGGGAAGTACCTCTACCTGGCCGCCTCGACCGACGCCGGACCGGTCCGGAGCTGGTTCGCCATGTCCAACGCCGACATGGAGATGACCAACTCCCTCTACCTGGCGGTGCTCCCGAAGGGCGAGGTCTCGCCGCTGGCGCCGAAGAGCGACGAAGAGAGGGGTTCGGCCGGCGATGCCGGAGGAGGCGACAGGGCGGGCCGCAGTACGAGCGGTGGTGAAAGCGAGCGGGCGGGGGAGGAAACCGCGGCTCGAACGGTCATCGATTTCGAGGGTCTCGCTCAGCGCATCATCGCCCTGCCGCCGGGCAGAGCCCTCTATTCCAGCCTGCAGGCCGGTCCTGCCGGTCAGCTCTACTACCTGCGCACCGATCCCGACGGCTCCACCAGCCTGCGGCGCTACGATCTGGAGAAACGGGAGGAGGAGACCCTGCTCGACGGCGTGCGCGACTACCGCCTCTCGGCTGATCGCAAGAAAGTCCTGGTGCGGCAGGGGGCGAACTGGCTGATCGCCGGAGCGGGAAGTGCCATCCGTCCCGGCTCGGGCCGCCTCGCGGTCGATGATATCGAGGTCCGGGTGGATCCGCGCCGGGAGTGGGAGCAGATCTTCAACGAAGCCTGGCGGATCAACCGCGATTACTTCTACGACCCGAACATGCACGGCGCCGACTGGCCGGCGATGCGCGAGAAGTACCGCGTCTTTCTGCCCCACTGCGCCACCCGGGACGATCTGAACCGGGTCATCCAGTGGATGTGCTCCGAACTCTCGGTCGGACACCACCGGGTGGGCGGCGGTGATTTCCTGAACCGGGCCGAGACGATCCCGGGGGGGCTGCTCGGGGCCGACTACACCATCGACCGGGGCCGCTACCGCTTCGCGAAAATCTATGGAGGGCTGAACTGGAACGGGGATCTGCGCTCCCCGCTCACCGAGCCGGGCGTGGATGTGCAGGCCGGGGAGTACCTGCTGGCCGTCAACGGGATCGACCTGCGCTCTCCCGACAACCTCTACCGGCACTTCGAGAACACCGCCGGCAGGAGCGTCGAGATCACGGTTGGACCGCGCCCCGACGGCCGGGACGCACGGACCGTGACGGTGGTGCCGGTGACCTCGGAGTCCGCCCTGCGCAACCGCGACTGGGTCGAGGGGAACCTGCGGCGGGTTGATGAGGCCACCGGCGGACGGGCGGCCTACGTCTACGTGCCCAACACTTCGACCACGGGGCACGTCTACTTCAAGCGCTATTTCTTCCCGCAGGCTCACAAGGATGCGATCATCGTGGACGAGCGCTTCAACGGCGGCGGCTCGGTGGCCGACTACTACATCGATCTCCTCCGCCGCCCCGAGATCTGCAACTGGGCCATGCGCTACGGCGAGGATCTGCCGACGCCGCTCTCCTCGATCCAGGGCCCCAAAGTCATGCTGATCGACGAGACGGCCGGCTCGGGGGGGGACCTGCTCCCCTGGATGTGGCGCCGGCTCGACCTGGGCCTGCTGATCGGACGGCGCACCTGGGGCGGACTGGTCGGCACTCTCGGTTTCCCGGTGCTGCTGGACGGCGGTTCGGTCACGGCGCCGAACCTGGCCATCTGGACCGAGGAGGGTTTTATCGTAGAGAACGTGGGCGTGCCTCCCGATATCGAGGTGGAGCAGTTCCCGGCCGATGTAATCGCGGGACGCGATCCCCAGCTCGAACGGGCCATCGAGGAGATCCTCCGCCAGCTCGAGGCCGCGCCGGTCACCAAACCGGAGCGACCGCCGTATCCGATCCGGGTTCGGAGGCGGTAGGGCATGAGCGGACTGCTCCGACACGGGGGAAGCGGGCCGAGCCGACGCGGACGGGGCACGCCGCGCCGGCGTCACCGGGGCTTTATTACGCCGGCCGGCCGGACCGCGGCACCGGCGGCGGGGGCGCTCATGATCGTTCTGCTCGCCGCCTGCGCCCACCGGATCGGCCCGGCCGGGGTGGGGGAGACCGGAGTGGGGGGGGTGAGGGAGACCGGGACGGCGCTCCCCGATCCGGCCTTTGCCGGGGAGATAGCGGAGCTGACCGCGCGCGGGCTTGCCATCGCCCGCGACTACCGGGTGGCGGCGCTCACCTCGCGCCGCTTCACTCACGACGAGCTCTGGACGGCGCTGCGGGAACCGCTCGAATCCGGGCCCTTCGAAGTGGTTGAAGCGGGGGTCTCGCTGCAGGGACGGTCGATCCTCACCGTACGGTACGGCGGGGGACCGGTGCGGGTCCTGCTCTGGTCGCAGATGCACGGCGATGAATCGTCGGCCACCATGGCGCTGGCCGACCTGATCGCTTTCCTCGCCCGCGCTCCGGACGATCCCCTCGCCCGGAGGCTGCATGAAGCGCTCACCATCGTCATGATCCCCATGCTGAATCCCGACGGCGCCGAGCTCTTCCAGCGCCGCAACGCGGTCGGTGTCGACATCAACCGGGACGCGCGGCGGCTGGCCACGCCGGAAGCGCGTGTTCTGAAGGAGGTGCGCGACGCCCTGGCGCCCGACTTCGGGTTCAACCTGCACGATCAGAACCCCCACACCCTGGCCGGGGCCGGGGGCGAGCGGGCCGCCTTCGCCCTGCTGGCCCCGGCCGCCGATGCCGAGCGCACCTGGACCCCGGTACGGGCCCGGGCCCGGCATGTAGCCGCCGCCATCGCCGCCGCGCTGGCCGGAGAGGTCCCCGGCCGCGTCGCCCGGTACGGCGATGCCTTCAATCCGCGCGCGTTCGGCGACCTGATGCAGCAGTGGGGCACCAGTACGGTGCTGATCGAGACGGGGGTGCTCGAGAATGATCCCGAGAAACAGCGGCTGCGCGCCCTGAACGTGGCCGCCCTGATCACCGCCCTGGACGTGATCGCCACCGGAGCCTGGGAACGGGCCGATCCCCGGATCTACGAAGAGCTCCCGCCCAACCGGGGATTCGAGCACGATATCCTCATCCGGGGGGGGATGCTGGTGCTCGAGCGGGGAGAACCGGTGCCGGTCGATGTGGCCCTGACCTGGGCCGACGGTGTCCGGCGGGAAGCTCTGACGGTGAGCGACGTCGGGGATCTGGAGGATCTTTACGCCTACGAAACGATCGACGCCTCGGGGCTTTTCCTCCATCCCGAGCCGCCCCTGACTTCGGATGAGAGCGGAATGCGGTGGCTCGTAGTAGGCGAAACGGTTGTGCTGACTCTGCGCCGGGGTCCCGAACGCGACAGTGAAATGGTGATGCGTCTTGGCGGACATTGAGGGATTCCTGACCGAACTGGCCAGGGCCGTGCAGCGGTACGGGATGTACCCCGACGGCCATCCCGCCCGCACCTCGACTGCGACCGGGGTGCACGACCGGCTCCTGGACCTGCTCCGCGGCCGGAGCGACCTGACCCTGAAGGTGACTCGCGACCGCATAATCTGCGACGAAGAGGGGACCGATCCCGAGAACACCCTGCTCGCCGCCTTCGCCCGCCGGCTCCACTCCCATCAGCTCCACCTCGTCACCTTTCGTGAGGGGATCGGGTGCGAGGAACTGGCCGGGCTGCTCGGGGCGATCGCCGTGCCGGCCGGATCGATGGGTGAGCCCTTCGGCGCCTCGGGACCGGAAGAACTGACCCGCTGGCCGCACATCGGACTGGAACCGGTACCCTATGCCGCCATGACCCTGGCCCGCGACACCGAGGACGGCGAGGAGGAGCGCCCGGACGACGTGCTGGCGGGAACCGCCGGTGACGGCGGGGTGGAGGGGGGAGAGGGCGGAGCCGGGGGAGCCGGCGGGGGGGAAGGCCTGCCGGGAGGGGATCCCGATGGAACCGCGAGGGCGGCCGTACTGCAGGAAGAGATCGCCGCCCTGCTGGAGAACCTCGACTCCGACGGCCGGACCCGTCTGCTGGCGGCCTTCCGCGAGGTCCTGGACAGCGGGGGGGTGGGCGGGTCGCCGGATCGCGCCATCGCCCGTCTCGTTCAGCGGGCGCGGGAGAGCGAGGGGCGCGACCGGGCGGCGGCCACCATGCTCGGACTGGTCTCGCGGATCGGCAAACAGATCAGTGCCCGGGGTGCCGCGAAGGTCTCACCGGGGACCGTGCTGCGTGAGCTGGTGAATCAGCTCTCGGGTGAGCTCACAGCGGGCGTCGGAGCGGCGTCCGAGGCGCCTGAAACCATCCACCCCGTCTGGGTCGGCGAGCTCGAACCGGAGCGGATCCTGCAGCTCGGGGTGGAACTGGCCGAGATCACGGCCCCGGCCCAGAGGGCGATGAAGGAACTCGCCGCCGGAGCCCGGGCCGGAGCGGTCGCCGCCCTGCTCGAGGGCGCTCCGGAGGGGAACCCGGGAGCTGAAGAGGTGCGGGAATGGATGGCGCGGCCGAAGAACCTGAGGCGGCTCATGGCCGCCGAACCGCCCGATCTGGAGGCCATAGACCGGCTCGTCGCGCTCTTCGGAACAGCCGCAGCCGAACCGCTGCTCGAGGTCTGTGTCGCGACCGCGAGCGGGGAAGCGCGGGCGGAACTCGTCCGCCGGCTCATCGGCCTGGGATCCGAGGTCGGTCCCCCGGCGGTCGCCCGGCTGACCGATCCCGCTCCCGAAGTGCGGAGCGCCATGCTCGACCTCCTGCGCGGGCTTCCGGAGCGACCCGCCGATTTCCATCCCTCCGCCTTCTATCTCGACAACGACCGGGGGGTGCGGCGCCAGGCAATGGAGTTCGGCCTGAGCCTGGCGGGGGAGAGGGAGAAGGTCCTCTATACCGCCCTGCGGGACCCCGATCCCGGGATCGTCGCCTTCGCGCTGGCCGAGACCACCCGCGCCTGTCCCCCCGGCCTCATCCCCAGGCTCATCCAGATGGCTACCGACGGGCGGGAGCCGGGCGTCATGCGTCGGGCCGGCATCCGTGCCCTGGCGGTGTCGGACGCCCCTGAAGTCCTGGAGGCGCTCATCGATCTGACCTGGCGCCGACGCGTCTTCGTCATCTACGCCCTCGCCCCGAAGAACTCGGAGATGCTCGAGGCGCTGGGGGTTCTGACCGCGCGGTGGTCGACGCACCCGCGCGTGCGCCGGATAATCGCGAAGGCGCGGAAATCGAAGGATCCCCAGATCCGGGCGGTGGCCGAGAAGAGTGCCGGGAGCGCAGACCGGACCGACCGCGCCGGAGCCGGTCCGGCCGGCCCGGAGGGAGGGTCGGCATGAGCGCCGCGATCGGGTTCCTGCACGCCCTCTCGCACTCGCTCTCGGCTATCGGACTCTACGCCGCGGGGCACCCGGCCCGGGAGAAGGCTCTGGGGGAGGCGTATGTGAACCTCGCCGCTCTGCAGGATGAGACCGATACGGCGGTCTTCACCTTCCTCGAGGACGAGGTCGTCTACGGCGACGCACCCCTGCGGGAACTGCGCAACTGGGCGCTGGCGGCCCGCCTTTCAGAGCAGCAGATCGAGCGGATCGAACTGAGGGCCGGGGTGACCAGGGAGGAACTGGAGGAGTTCATCAGCGCGCTCGCCCAGCTGCTCGCCGGCCGCGGACGCATCACCGGAGACCGGCCGGAGGAGTTCGATCACATCCGCTACGGTCCGGTCAGCCTCCCGGGAGCGGGGAGCGAGGCCTATACTCTCTTCGATCTCTACGAGCAGGCCGAGATGGCCGAAGGCCTTTTCATCGAGGCGGGAACGCACGGGCGGATCCCGCCGGCGCTGTCGGCGAACGTGCTCGATTCCGTCTGGGGGGCCATGCATGCGGCCGATGAACTCGTCATCCCGCAGGTGCCGGTGAAGGAGGGATCGGAGCTCTCGGTCGTACGCGCGCTCAACACCAGCGTGCTTGCCGTGGCCCTGGGCGAGTTCATGCGGCTCGACGGACCGGAGGTTCGCCTGATCGCCGAAGCGGCCCTGCTCCACGATATCGGGAAAGTGGCCGTACCCGCCGAGATCCTGACCAAACCGGGCGAACTCACGCCTCAGGAGTGGACGGTCATCCACCGCCACCCGGTCGAGGGCGCCCGCATCCTGATGCGCTCGGGGGAGCGTTTCACCGCCGCCGCGACCGCGGCGTACGAGCACCATCTGGCCCTCGACGGCTCCGGATACCCCGAACTCCTCTATCCGCGCCCCCCCCACCGGATCAGCCAGGTCGTGCGGCTCTGCGACGTCTACGACGCCATGCGCACCAGGCGGCCCTATGAGCCCGACCTGCCCCTGGAGCGCATCCTGGCGGTCTTCCGGGAGGGCGCGGGGACGAAGTTCGCCCCCGATCTGGTAGAGGGTTTCACCAGGATGCTGAGCACCTGGCAGTCCCGTTTCGTGGCCGCCGACGCCGGTCTGCTGGGCTGACGGAGGCCGCCGGCTGCCGACGGTCCGACGAGGCGGGCCGTCAGTACCCCGGACCGCGGCCGCCTCTGGTGATATCGAGTCCGATCCCGAGCAGTCCCATCACGACCGTGCCCGCATCGCGCACGGTGTAGAGGTACACTTCGGGCATGAGTTTCAGGCGGCCCCCGAACCGGGCTCCGCACACTAGCGCGGTCCGCGGCAGGTCCAGCTCCCAGTCGGCGGCGAGTTCCGACCAGGCGGGGTAGTAAGAGTACTGGATACCGCCGTAGACCGTGTCACTGCCAACCAGCAGCTTCGGATGGAACCCGAAATAGGTGCCGTAGAGGGCGATCCCGAGCCCGGCGGAGACGTAGAGGGGTTCGGTCGCAACCTGGCAGCGCATATCGCCGGAGATAACCCCCAGGCCGGGGATGCCGTAGAGGCGCAGTCCCAGGTCGATCTCCTCGGCCACGCCGACCCGCATCCCCAGCCACGGCATCACCTTCTCGGCCACCTCGATCCCGCCGGAGCCGCCCGAGTCCTCGATCAGGAAGGAGATCGGCCAGGAGAGGCCGGCCACGAGATCGTGCTCGCCCGGTTGGTATATCCGGGGGGTCTGATGGGCGGTGACGAAAGCGCAGCCGCCAAGGGTGAGCAGGAGCAGCGGGAGGAGGATGGAATGAATCAGCCGCAACGGCATCCGCG